>NZ_CAXAPL010000002.1:0-274186 GCF_963970845.1 Pseudomonas sp. RA_105y_Pfl2_P56 | reverse complement strand
AGGCGTCGTAGCAGTAGCTGACGAGGGTGTGTTCAGTCTTCCACTCAGCCTGTTGAAACGACTGGTAATCGATGCCGATCAGGTGCTGACGGTCGTAGCGCAATAACAGAGAACGACCCGCCCCGTTATCCAATCGTTGAACCCTGTCAGACCGATCCCTATGCACCGTCAGACGGTTGTCATACGCATCACTGATCGCTGTCAGCCGGCCAGCGCGAAAGTGATAAAACCGCGCCGCGTCCCCCGCCAGCGCGAGGACTAATTCCTCCGGTTCATCCCCCAGAAAAATCGCCGCCCGCGACAGACTGTTGTGAATCGCCGGCCGCTCGACACTCGGCAACGGAAACCGTGTACGGCGGTTTTCGTGGTCAATCCAGACCACCTCGTCAGCGTCGAACGCCAGCCGATGCGCCAGCGAATGGCTCCAGCCAAACCCCAGACCGACATCGATTTCGGCGGCACTGGTGCGGTACAACCGGGTGAACTCGAACGCCAGCAAGCCATCGAGGGTGCCATCGGTGAGGGTCAGCAGTTCTTCGCCGGTGACCATCGATACGGGGCAACCGTTGGTGCAGGTCGACGGCACGCAATCGGCGCTGTCACCGTTGGGTTTTTTTGCCTGATTAGGGGCGTCGTCGTGGGCCTCATGGCGCTCCAGTCGCGCCATGCCATGAGTCTTTTTTCGTGCAACGGGCGCTGGATTCGGCACCGTCAAAACCACCGAATCGGCCTGACGAATATTCAGCGCAATTGACGGTGTCGGTTTCAGCTCAGCAGCACGGGCATTGATTACCAACGGCTTGAGCACGCTCGCATGCCGACTCAGCTCGGGCTCAGAGGTCAGCTCAGCCAGGCGCAATGCCGAGGCCGCCAGCCACTCCCGCGCCCGTGGCGATTTGATCTTCGCCAACACTTTGCTGCTCAAGCGCAGCGGTACACCGACACCGCCAGATACCCGCATCAACAGGAAGCTGATCAACAACTCGACGCGAACCTCGGCCACCACTTCGGCCAGGTACTGCGGCGGCAGCATTTTCAGCCAACTGGTGAATGCGGCCAGATGAATGAACATCAGCGGCTCGTCGCTGAGGATCAGCAGACCGTTAGCGATGGCCTCGCTTGAGGCTTGCAGCAGGGCGTCCAGCTCAATGTCGGTCAGGTACTCCAGCAGCTTTTCGCTATTGGCCTGCAAGTCGGCAAGCAGGGCAAACAGTTGCTTGATGTCATCCCAAACGCCGTGCAGGGCGTTCTCGAATCCGCGCCAGTCGGCTTGCTGCAGTTGACCGTAACGCTCAATGAATCCGGCGCTGGAAAACGCTGCCCATAGCGGCTGAAATTCCGTCCACTCCCCACGTAACCAGACTTCCAGGTCGTCGAGAATGCCTTGATAAGAGGCGTACAACGCTCGGACATGCTCAGCGCAGACATCGGGAAAGAAGGTGATGCGATAACGCTGGCCCCGGTCGCAGTCGTTCAGCTCCAGAATGCCGCTGGGGCCGATGCTGTTGTTCAGGGCCAGAAGCCGATCGGGTTGGAGCATTCGCAGTCACTCGCGCACGTGAAAAAAGAGGTGCGCGGACTTTGCGGATGATCAAAAAGGAAAGAAGTCGGGAGAGTAGGCAATGCCTGTAGGGCGTTTCGCTAAATGCTCGCGATTAGTTCGTCGCTTCGACGAACATTGACCGTTGCTCAATGCCCGTTGCGCTCGCTATGCTGCTGAACCCTTTAATCAGGTCCGAGCAGCGGCGCTACCGGTCGCCTGGGATATGTTTGATAACGGATCCGATGATGAATGCACCGCTGAAGGCGTTTGGCCCGATCAAGGCCGTGATTTTCGATATGGACGGTTTGCTGCTGGACACCGAGGGCATTTACACCGAGGTCACTTCGCTGATTGCCGAGCGGTACGGGCGCACTTTCGATTGGGGCGTCAAGCAGAACATTATTGGCCGAGGCGCCAATGACCTTGCCAATTACGTGGTCCAGGCGCTCGATTTGCCGATCACTGCCCAAGAGTTTCTGGTGATTCGTGAGCCATTGATGCGTGAGCGCTTTCCCAAGGCTCAGGCAATGCCGGGCGCTGAGGAATTGATTCGCCACCTCAAGGCGCACAACATTCCGATTGCGGTGGGCACCAGTTCGTCGCGTCAGTCGTTCGGCCAGAAAACCACCTTGCACCGCGACTGGTTTGAACTGTTCGATTTCATCGTCACCGCGGACGATCCGGAAGTCGGCGCAGCCAAACCGGCGCCGGATATTTTCCTGACCGCGGCCCGTCGTCTGGGTGTCGCGCCTGAGGATTGTCTGGTGTTCGAGGATTCGCCGTTTGGCGTTACCGCGGCCAAAGCCGCGGGCATGACCGCCATTGCCATTCCCGACGCCGCGATGGCTGATGAGAAATACGCACACGCCGACGGTATTCTGCGGTCGTTGAAAGCCTTCATCCCGAGCGCCTGTGGTTTGCCGGCGCTGGAATGGGCCTGAACGCCAGATATCAAAAAACGCCGCCCCTCTGTTAAAGGAGGGGCGGCGTTTTTCTTACAGACGGTTGAGAAAAATCAGGCGCCGAAACCACCGTCGATGGTCAGGCTGGCACCGGTGATGTAACCGGCTTCAGGCCCTGCGAGGTAAGCGACGAAGCTGGCGATTTCTTCGGCTGTACCGTAACGACCCACGGCCATCAACGGAATCAGGCTTTCGGCGAAGTCACCGTTGGCAGGGTTCATGTCGGTGTCGACCGGACCGGGTTGCACATTGTTCACGGTGATACCACGAGGGCCCAGATCACGCGCCAACCCCTTGGTCAGGCCCACCAGCGCCGACTTGCTCATCGCATACACACCGCCGCCGGCGAAGGGCATACGGTCAGCATTGGTGCTGCCGATGTTGATGATCCGTGCACCTTCGCCCATGTGTTTGGCGGCTTCCTGGGAGGCGATGAAAACGCTGCGAATGTTGATCGCCACGGTTTGGTCGAAATCTTCCAGTTTGAAGTCTTCCAGTGGGGCGACGGCCAGTACGCCGGCGTTGTTGACCAGAATGTCGAGGCGACCAAAGGCTTCGACGGTGGCGCTGACCGCATGGCGGATGGCGGCGGCGTCGGCGCTGTCAGCCTTGATCGCCAAGGCTTTGCCGCCGCTGGCGGTGATGCTGTTTTGCAACTCTTCGGCTTTGACCGTTGAGCTGACATACGTGAAGGCAACCGCAGCGCCTTCAGCGGCTAGACGTTTGACGATGGCAGCACCGATGCCACGGGAACCGCCTTGAATCAGAGCGACTTTGCCGCTGAGGTGTTGAGTGGACATGTTCGATCTCCAGAGTATTCAAGGCGCAATGCCTTGTTGTTGGAACCGAGTATCGGCTTCTGATCCACAGCCGTGTAGACCCTGATTGCTATAGTCTGTGTAAACCAAAAGTTTATAGTGGCGACCATGGAAACCTTCAGCAGTATCGAATGCTTTGTGCGCAGTGCCGAAGTCGGCAGCTTTGCCGAGGCTGCGCGGCGCCTGAGCCTGACGCCAGCGGCAGTGGGCAAGAGCGTGGCGAAGCTTGAGGCGCGGCTCGGTGTGCGCTTGTTTCAGCGCAGTACGCGGAGCCTGACGTTGACCGAGGCGGGGCAGCTGTTTTTGAGTCAGGTCAGTGCCAGTCTGACGACCATCCAGAACGCGGTGGCCAATCTGGCCAGTGTCGAGGGCCTGCCAGCGGGGACTTTGAAAGTCAGTATGGGGACGGTATTCGGGCGCTTGTACATCGTGCCGTTGCTGGAAGCGTTTTTACGTCGATTTCCGGCGATCAACCCTGACTGGCATTTTGATAACCGCCAGGTCGATTTGATTGGGCAAGGTTTCGATGCGGCGATTGGCGGGGGATTTGAATTGCCCCAAGGTGTCGTCGCGCGCAAATTGGCGCCGGCGCACCGAGTGTTGGTGGCATCGACGGGGTATCTGGAAAGTCACAAAGCAATCGTCGAGCCTGATGACCTGCAACACCACGATGGCATCCTGATTCGCTCGCCGCAAACCGGTCGAGTGCGCTCCTGGCAGTTGATCAGCAGTGGCAGCCAGCTCTGCCGCCCCTTGACCCTCAAGACGCGAATGACCATGAGCGACTCCGAGGCGGCCTGTGCGACTGCCGCGCAAAGTCTGGGAATTGCATTGGTGAGCATGCCGTTTGCGGTGGGTTATCTGCAGGCGGGCACGTTGCAGCGTGTGCTGCCGGATTGGTACATCGATGACGGCAACATTTCGATCTACTACGCCGAGCATAAATTGTTGCCGGGCAAGACGCGGGCGTTTGTCGATTTTGTGATTGAGCAGTTTGCGCAGCAGGGCTTGGCGCAGCGGTTCAGTGCCATTTGAACATGGCCTGAGACCTGGTTGCCCCGATTTGCGAGCAAGTCCGCTGCCACAGGGTTTTGTGTCGTTTACAAGGCTCCCGTTCCACACAAAACCTGTGCAAGCTTGCTCGCGAATGAGTCGACTCGATATCCGACTGTGAACTCAGCGAGCAAACCGCTGCGCCCAGCCAATGATTTTCTTCGGCCGCGGCGTCGCATACGTCCGCACCTTGGACGTCGACAGCCGCAACCGCACCAGCGCTTCAGCGATGGTCACCGCTGCCGTCACTCCGTCCACCACAGGCACCCCGGTACGCCGACGAATCTGTTCATCGAGCCCGGCCATGCCGCCGCAACCCAGGCAAATCACTTCGGCCTTGTCCTGCGTCACGGCCAGTTCAGCCTGATGCACGATCGCCTCCAGCGCGCGCTGCGGCTCGTGTTCCAGTTCAAGAACGGCCAAACCACTGGCTCGAACTGAAGCACAACGGTCCCACAAACCGGACAATTTCAATCGATCCTCGATCAGCGGCACGGTGCGATCCAGGGTGGTGACCACCGAGTACGCGTGCCCCAGGAACATGGCCGTACTGGCGGCTGCGTCAGTGATATCCACCACCGGTACATTGAGCAGTTCCTGCAAGCCTTCGCGCCCATGTTCGCCATAACCGGCCTGAATCACGGCGTCGAACGGCTGGTCGTAGGACATCACCCGATCCATCACGGCGATGGCCGCCAGATAGCTTTCGAAATTGCCTTCAACCGAGTCAGCACCGAAATACGGCGTGAGGCCGACAATTTCCGTACCGGGTGAGGCGACAGCCTGCGCCGAGCGGGCAATGGCCTGAGTGATGGAATCTGTGGTGTTGACGTTGACCACGAGAATGCGCATGAAAAATCCTTATAACGGGCAGTTCTGCGGCCCGAAGTCCGGGCCGCGAAGGGGTTAATGGCAGACGTTGTCGACGGCGAAGGCTTCGCCACTGACGTCGGCGTAGTGCGGTTGGCGTTTGGCGATGATGAGGTAAAGCATTCCGGCGATCCCGGCGCCGATCAGCCAGGAGAAGGGCGAAACGTTGTGGAAACCAGGCACCAGCGCCAGGACGATGGCGATCAGCGCAGCGGGAATAAACGCCGTGACGGCGCGCCAATTGATACCGCGGCTGTAGTAATAAGCGCCGTTGGGGTCTTCGCTGTAGAGCTGAGGAACGTTGATCCGGCCTTTGCGGATCAGCCAGTAGTCGACCATGATCACCCCGTACAACGGGCCGAGCAGGGCGCCCAAACCCGACAGGAAGTACACGATCACCAGCGGACTGTTGTAGAGATTCCACGGCAGGATCAGCACCGCGATGGTCGCGCTGATCAGCCCGGCGCGGCGAAAGGTCAGGTATTTGGGCGCCAGATTGCTCAGCACGAAGGCCGGGGCGACGAAGTTGGCCATGATGTTCACCGCCACGGTGACGATCAGGAACGCCAGGCAACCCAGCACCACAAAGAAGGTGTTGGGAATCGAAGCGATGATCTCGGTCGGGCTTTCGATGATCCGGCCATTGATCTGGAATTGCGCGCCACACAGCAGGACTGTTATCGCGGCGAACACCAGAATATTCACCGGCAAGCCCCAGAAATTCCCGACCTTGATGGTCTTGCGGCACGGCGAGGAGCGGGCGAAGTCGCAGAAGTTGAGAATCAACGTGCCGTAGATCGCCAGCCACAACGCGCCGCCTGCAAAAATATTGCGCCACATCTCGCCGCCGGTCAGCGGTTCGCGGATCGACCAGGCGATGGTTGCGTTGGCTTGCGTGTACATCCACGCGGCGAGCGCGGCGACGGTCAGCAAAATCACCGGCCCGGCGAATGCTTCATACCGGCGAACCATTTCCATGCCGTAGGCAAGAATCGCCAATTGCACGAACCAGATCGCCACGAAGCACACCCAACCCAAAGTCGACAGGCCGAGGATCGCGTTGTCATCGTACTCGGCGAAGCCGGGATGGACTGCCGTCAGTAACACGCGCAAAACCACTGACGCGAGATACGTCTGAATGCCGAACCAGGCGATGGCGATCACCGCCCGGATCAGTGCAGGAATTTGCGCGCCGTGGATGCCGAAACTGATCCGGCTGATCACCGGAAACGGCACCCCGGTTTTCTGCCCCATGTAGCCGGACAGGTTCATGAAGAAATACACCAGTGCCGCGCCAATCCCCAGCGACAGCAAAATTTGCCAGCCACCCAGGCCCAAGGCATACAGGCCGATGGCGAACGAGTAGTTGGCGATGTTGTGCACGTCGTTGGTCCACAGGGCGAAGATGCTGTATTTGCCCCAGCGCCGGCCTTCGGCCTTGGTCGGTGCCAGATCGCTGTTGTGCAGACGCGGGCTCAGTTGTAACGGTTCGCTCAAGCCGTCAGGGGGCAAGGGTTGAGCGTGGACAGAGGCGGGCAGATTCAGCGCGACGTTATTGGAGAGACTTGTACGCATTCCGGCAGGCTCCTGATGTTCAGGACCGCGATGACTGTGCGTGAGCTGTCAGGCTCGACAAATCTTCGTCGCGGCAGTGAACCATCATTGGTTACGGGGCATCTGCAGCCTGTACGGGATAGGGCGCTTCAGGCTTGCGGATCGAAAGTGTGTATGTTTTGCAGTTTTGTATACAAAACATGTATGCACTAAAGCCAGATCTGTGCCAGTTGTTGATCTATGGAATGGGTCTCTCATTTCGAAAAGTTATCGAACGGGACTAAGTGTCTGAAAATCAGTGGATATAAATTGACCGATTGAACAGGTATTTATTTTTTGCGCAAGATTTCGGCTGACATCAAAAGGGAGGGCTTTGCAGGAGGGATGTAACGTTTCAGGGCGCAGAAATGAAAAGTGCACACACAAATGGCACTGATGGTGACAGTTGTGTGTACACGTTTTCGGAGGGTGCCATATAACAAATGTGGGGATGTCACTGGATGCAAAGGTGTGGGTTACGCCTTGCCGATGATATTCCCGGCATGCAACCCGCATTCTTTCTGGGTGGCTTCTTCCCACCACCAGCGGCCTTCGCGCTCGTGCTGATTTGGCAGCACCGGGCGGGTGCACGGTTCGCAGCCGATGCTGATAAAGCCGCGCTCATGCAGGCTGTTGTACGGCAGTTCCAGCATACGGATATAGCCCCAGATCTCTTCGCTGGTCATCTGCGCGAGGGGGTTGAACTTGTACAGGGTGCGCTCCGGCGTGGAGAACGCGCTGTCAATTTCCATCACCGCCACGGCGCTGCGGGTGCCCGGGCTCTGGTCACGGCGCTGGCCGGTGGCCCAGGCTTTGACGTCGGACAGTTTGCGGCGCAACGGTTCGATCTTGCGGATACCGCAGCATTCACCGTGGCCGTCCTTGTAGAAACTGAACAGGCCTTTTTCCTTCACGAACGGTTCCAGTTTCGTGGCGTCCGGCGAGACGATGTCGATGTCGATCTTGTAGTGCTCGCGCACCTGCTCGATGAAACGGTAGGTCTGCGGATGCAAGCGGCCAGTGTCGAGGCTGAACACTTTGACGTTCTTGTTCAGCTTCCAGGCCATGTCCACCAGCACCACATCCTCGGCGCCGCTGAAAGATATCCACAGATCATCACCAAACTCGGCAAACGCGAGTTTCAGGATGTCTTGAGCGGATTTGTTGGCATAGGTCGTGGCGAGGTCCACGACGTCGAACGTTGGGCTCATCAGGGCGGCTTCCTACAGGTCGGTGGCGCTGGGCGCTCTATATGGCGCCGATGGTAACAAAAAGCAGCGGCGCTTGGGGCGTCCTGTGCGTTGCGTGGTTGGGGTTGAGTCGCTAGAGTTCGGGCTCGCTCGACTCAATAAACAATACAAACGGGAGTGTCTTGTGGAAATTGCTTGCCTGGATCTTGAAGGGGTGTTGGTACCGGAAATCTGGATCGCCTTCGCCGAAAAAACCGGAATCGAATCCCTCAAGGCCACCACTCGGGACATTCCCGACTACGACGTGCTGATGAAGCAGCGTCTGCGCATCCTCGATGAGCATGGGTTGAAGCTGGCGGATATTCAGGAGGTGATCGCAACGCTGAAGCCGCTGGATGGCGCAGTGGAGTTCGTCAACTGGCTGCGCGAGCGCTTTCAGGTGGTGATTCTGTCGGACACTTTCTATGAGTTCTCCCAACCGTTGATGCGTCAACTGGGCTTCCCGACCTTGCTTTGTCATCGTCTGATCACTGACGACAGCGGGCGGGTGAGCAGCTATCAGTTACGTCAGAAAGACCCCAAACGCCAGTCGGTTCTGGCCTTCAAGAGCCTCTATTATCGGGTGATTGCGGCGGGTGATTCGTACAATGACACTTCGATGCTGGGCGAGGCGGATGCCGGGATTCTGTTCCACGCACCGGACAATGTCATTCGCGAGTTTCCGCAGTTCCCGGCGGTGCATACGTTTGCCGAGTTGAAGCAGGCATTTCTCAAGGCGTCTAACCGGGATTTGAGCCTATAGTCGTCAGGCCTGACGCCTTCGCAGCAAGCCCGCGCCACAGGGGAATGCATTCTTGTGTGGGCGCGGGCTTGCTCGCGAAGGTTTTAGAGGTTTTAGAGGTTTTGCAGGGTTTGGAGCAGAACCTTCACTTTGGTAATCGACTCCTGATACTCCGCCTGCCAGTCCGAGTCCGCGACAATCCCGCCGCCGCCCCAGCAGCACACCTGCCCATCCTTGACCAATAAACTGCGGATCGCGATGGAGCTGTCCATCTCGCCACGCACGTCCAGATACAACAACGAGCCGCAATACAAGCCGCGACGGGTTGGCTCCAGCTCGTCGATGATCTGCATCGCCCGAATCTTCGGCGCACCAGTGATCGAGCCACCGGGAAAGCTGCCGGCGATCAGGTCCAGTGCATCGCGATCCTGCGCCAGTTCGCCCGTCACGCTGCTGACCAGGTGATGCACATTCGGATAGCTTTCCAGGCTGAACAACTCCGGCACCCGTACCGAGCCGATACGGCAGGTGCGGCCGAGATCGTTGCGCAGCAAGTCGACAATCATCAGGTTTTCCGCGCGATCCTTTGGGCTGGCCAGCAGTTGCGAGGCATTCGCGGCGTCTTCGGCAGGTGTCAGGCCACGGGGGCGGGTGCCCTTGATCGGGCGGGTTTCGACCTGCCGCTGGCTGACTTTGACGAAGCGCTCGGGTGACAGGCTCAGCACTGCAGCGCCGTCGGGCAGGCTCTGGAAACCGGAAAAAGGCGTCGGGCAGGCGTCGCGCAACGCGCAATAGGCCAGCCATGGATCGCCTTGGCACGGCGCGCGAAAACGCTGGGCGAAGTTGACCTGATAGCAGTCGCCGGCCTGAATGTAATGCTGAATGCGTTCGAACGCCTGGCGGTAGTCGTCTGGCGACAGGTCGGGACTCATCGGCTGGTTCAGTTTGAACGGCGTCAGCGAGCCCGTCATCGGCTGACTGAACAGCGCAATCAGCCGCTGTTTTTCACTGTCGGCCAGCGTCGGGTGAAACACCAATTGGCTAGTGGCCGCGTGGTGATCGCTGATCAGCGCCCAGTTGTATAGGCCCAAACGCGCATCCGGTAATTGCAGATCATCGCGCGCCTGACTCGGCAGACTCTCCAGATGCCGGCCGAAGTCATAACTCAGGTAACCGATCAGACCGCCGGCGAACGGCAACTCATAAGGCGCCGGCAATTGCGCGTCGCCCAAGCGCTCCAGATTGTCGCGCAGACGCTGGAGGAAATGGCTGCCGTTTTCGTCCGGCCACACCGCCAGTTGTTCCAGCGGCCAGGCGCTGAGCACGTCATAACGGCCACGGTCGGCACTCGGTCGGCCGCTGTCGAGCAGCACGGCGCCGGGGGCGTTGCGGATTGCCGCGAAGTATCCGGCGGGATTGGCGCGGTAAGGCAGAGGGTGTACGGAACAGGTCAGCATGGGCGGGGCAGATCGGCCATTGAGGCGGGGTAGGGATTGTAGTCCTCTGCGGGAATTGCTCCTAGAGGGGATGTCGGTGATTGGCAGGTTGTGGGGCTGATCGTCCCCGCGCAGCGCATGGGAACGATCATGGACAGGGTGATCAGCCTTCGACGGCGGGAATATGGCCGAACATCTCCTGAGTAAACGCCACCCGCTCTTCAACCGACTCTGTCACGCCACGGGCCTTCAGTTCTTCCAGTCGCGCTTCCACCGCGTGGGTACGCAGCGTCAGCCCGCAGTCGTTGGCGATCTGGATGTTCAGCCCCGGCCGCGCGTTCAGCTCAAGAATCAGCGGGCCTTTTTCCTGATCGAGCACCATGTCCACGCCGATATAACCCAGACCGCACAGCTCGTAGCAGCCAGCGGCGAGTTTCATGAAACCGTCCCAATAGGGCAGTTGCACGCCGTCCACCGCGTTGGTGGTGTCGGGGTGTTTGGCGATGATGTTGTTCAGCCAGGTGCCGCGCAGTGTCAGGCCCGTAGCCAGGTCGACACCCACACCGATGGCGCCCTGGTGCAGGTTGGCCTTGCCGCCGGACTGACGGGTCGGCAGGCGCAACATCGCCATCACCGGATAACCCATCAGCACGATGATGCGGATGTCCGGCACGCCTTCGTAGCTGATGCTCTTGAAGATCTGGTCCGGGGTGACGCGGTATTCGATCAGCGCGCGATCGCGATGGCCGCCTAGCGAATACAGGCCGGTGAGGATGCTGGAGATGTGATGCTCAAGTTCTTCGTGGGCAAGGATCTTGCCCGACACCGTGCGATAGCGTCCCTCGAAACGGTCAGCCACCACGATAATGCCGTCACCGCCGGCGCCTTGGGCCGGTTTGATCACGAAGTCGGTGTGCCCGTCGATGATCTCGCCGAGCTTGTCGATTTCCTTCTCGGTGGAGATCACGCCATACAGCTCTGGCACTTGAATGCCGGCCTCGATGGCGCGCTCCTTGGTGATGATCTTGTCATCGACGATCGGGTACAGACTGCGCTTGTTGTACTTGAGCACATAGTCCGCGTTGCGGCGATTGATGCCCATGATGCCTCGGGCTTCCAGGGCCTTCCAGGTCTTCCAGAAACCGAACATCAGTGATCAGCCTTGTTCAGGAACGCCTTGAAACGCACCAGCTCGGTCAGGCGATAACCGCGATAGCGACCCATTGCCAGCATGAAACCCACCATGATCAGCAGGATCGCCGGGAAGGTGAAGACGAAGTACACCAACTCAGGCACGGTCATGATCAAGTGCGCCAGCGACGCGGCGAACAGCGTGCCGATGGCCACTTTCATCGCGTGACTTGCGCCACGTTCTTCCCAGGTGATCGACAGGCGCTCAATGGTCATGGTCAAAATCACCATCGGGAACAACGCCACCGACAGGCCGCGCTCCAGACCGAGCTTATGGCTGAACAGACTGATCGCCGCGATCAACACCACGACAAAGGTCAGCACCACCGACAGGCGCGGCAGCATCTGCAGTTTCAGATGTTCCAGATAAGAACGTAACGACAGGCCCAGCGCGGTAATCACGGTGAACAGGATGATGCCGAAGCCCAACTGGGTTTCGCGGAAGGCGAGGGCGATCAGTACCGGGGTGAAGGTGCCGAGGGTCTGCAGGCCGATCAGGTTGCGCAGGATCAGGATCACCAGCACGCCAATCGGGATCATCACCATGATCATGAAGGTTTGCTGGGTTTGCAGCGGCAGGCCATACAGCGAGTATTCGAGGAAGTTGGCGTCGGTGTTTTCGTCGGTCAGCTTGGCCAGACGAATCGCATTCATCTCGCTGTTGTTCAGGCTGAAGGTCACGTTGGCTTTCTTGCCGCCGTCGATGGTGATCAGGTTCTCATCGCCGGTCCACCACTGCAGGCGGTCGCTTGGCAGGCCTTGTTCGCCGGTTTCCGGGTTGAAGTACAGCCAGTCGTTGCCATTGAAGCTGCGCAGCCACAATTCAGGGCTTTGTGGCTGATCGGCAACCAGGCGGATGGTGTGGACTTTTTCAACCGGGACGTGCGCGATAGACAGCAACAGTTCGACGATTTTGGCTTTGTGCGCGGTGGATGGATCGCCCGCCAGCAGCAGTTTCACGTTGTCATCGTTGAGGTTGTTGACGCGTTTGATCGCCTCGCCAATGAAGGTTTCGACGTCGGCCGAGTGCTGGCGGATCGGCGCGAGCAGTGCTTCGGCGGCGATTTTTTCCGGGCCTTCGACCGCAATGCTGTCGCGGAAGGTCGGGCCTTTGATCTTGGATTTTTCCGAGGTGTAACGCTTGGTCAGCACCAAACGGTAATACAGGGTCTGGTTGCCCTTGGCCCGGCGCGCCGACCAGGTCACCTTGCGGTTGCCATCGACGCGGTTCACGGCCACGCCATAGTTATTGGAGATGAAGCTTTCGTTGAGGCTGACGTAATCGCGGCTCAGGGGCGGCACGAACATCTGGATTTTGACCGGATCCTTGGCACTGGCGACGAACTCGACCTTGGCATCGATGTTCCACAAATCGTCGGTGGCGTCTTCGGTCACCGGAATGCCGAGCACGAAAATCTGATAGGCCGTAACCGAAACGCCCAGCAACACCAGAATGGTGATCAGGATTTTCAGGTGAAAGGTTAGAGAACGCATGGAAATTACTCGGCGGTATGAGCGGCGATGGTGCAGGCGGGTTTGCCGGCAGCGTATTTAAGACTCGGGTCGACCAGCGCATCGAAACGTTTCAAGGCTTCGGAGCCGATCAAAAGCGGATATTGGAACGCACTTCGGTCGGTCAGGTTCACTTCGATGCTGCGCATCGCCGTGCCCATGCAGATATCCAGCTCGATCACCGGGCGGGCGGTGTACTTCTTGCCTTCTTCCGGGTCGTAGTCGCCGGCGCGGCGCTTGATCTTGCTGACCCGGGCCAGCGGTCGTTCGATCGGGTGCGAATGCGCGGCGTCGATCGCCAGGTAGAAACGTACCCAGGATTCACCGTCGCGTTTGAAGCGTTTGATGTCGCGGGCACTCAGCGAGGCGGTTTTCGCGCCCGTATCGAGTTTGGCCGCGACTTGCAGATTGATGCCATCGAGCGAGGCGTATTCGTTGAGGCCGTACACGGTTTTTTCTCCCGCGGCGGCAAGCCCGGGCAGGCAAAACAGAGCAATAAATGTGGGGAAAGGCTTGAGTCTCATAAATCCTGGTGCGCAGCGTTCCGTTTTCGGTTAGGTCCTTGGCAAAACTTGCGCAAGCCCCTTCGTGTGCCTATCAGCTTTTTATGACAAGCCGTACAAATGGCCAGCAAATGCGGGCGGCATTCTAGCACGGTGATTTTATGGCGCCAGCGCCCGAGCGGGTCTATAACCCTTGGGGTGGTCCAAGGGTGGTTATTAGACGATTGTCGACAATATCTATTTTTCCTTTGACTGAGGCTGGCGAATTGACTAGTTTTTGCCGCATTGGATTTAAAGGTGTCGACAATCATGCTGGATCAACTCGATCCCCCGGTCATCAGCGGCGACGATTCCGAGACGCTTTCGGAAAACGTCTTCCGGCGCATTCAGGCGGCCATCGTCAAAGGCGAGATCGCTCCAGGCAGCAAAATCTCCGAGCCGGAGCTGGCGCGCACCTACGGCATTAGTCGTGGCCCGCTGCGTGAGGCGATTCATCGTCTGGAAGGTCAGCGCCTGCTGGTCCGGGTGCCGCATGTCGGTGCGCGGGTGGTGTCGCTCAGTCACGCCGAATTGCTGGAACTCTACGAAATCCGCGAATCCCTTGAAGGCATGGCTTGCCGCTTGGCGGCTGAACGCATGAGCGTCGAAGAAATCGACGAGTTGCGCCGGGTGCTCGAAACCCACGAGCGCGACGCGGCATTTCAGGCCGGCGTCGGCTACTACCAGCAGGAAGGCGATTTCGACTTTCACTACCGGATCATCCAGGGCAGCGGCAACCGCACCCTCACGCAAATGCTTTGCGGCGAGCTCTATCAACTGGTGCGCATGTACCGCATCCAGTTTTCCTCCACGCCCAATCGCCCCCGCCAGGCCTTTGCCGAACACCACCGCATTCTCGATGCGATCGCCGACCGTGACGGCGAGCTCGCGGAATTGTTGATGCGCCGTCACATCGGCGCCTCGAAACGCAATATCGCCCGTCATTACCAGGACGGCGCCAACGATAAGACAGCCACTGAACGAGGTGAGTCATGAGTTCCAACCTGAACACTCCAGGCCAGCGTTTCCGCGACGCGGTCGCCAGCGAGCATCCATTGCAGGTGGTGGGCGCGATCAACGCCAACCACGCGCTGTTGGCCAAACGCGCCGGCTTCAAAGCGATCTACCTGTCCGGTGGCGGTGTGGCGGCGGGCTCGCTCGGCGTGCCGGACCTGGGCATCACCGGCCTGGACGACGTGCTGACCGACGTGCGCCGCATCACCGACGTTTGCGATCTGCCGCTGCTGGTGGACGTGGATACCGGTTTCGGTTCTTCAGCCTTCAACGTGGCGCGCACCGTCAAGTCGATGATCAAGTTCGGCGCGGCGGCGATTCACATCGAGGATCAGGTCGGCGCCAAGCGCTGCGGTCATCGCCCAAACAAAGAGATCGTCAGCCAGCAGGAAATGGTCGACCGCATCAAAGCCGCCGTCGATGCCCGCACGGACGACAGCTTCGTGATCATGGCGCGTACCGATGCGCTGGCGGTCGAAGGCCTGGAGTCGGCACTGGATCGCGCTGCCGCATGCATCGAGGCCGGCGCCGACATGATCTTCCCGGAGGCCATCACCGAACTTGAGATGTACAAACTGTTCGCCAACCGCGTGAAAGCGCCGATTCTGGCCAACATCACCGAATTCGGCTCGACACCGCTGTACACCACCGAGCAACTGGCCGGCGCCGACGTGTCGCTGGTGCTGTACCCGCTGTCGGCGTTTCGCGCGATGAATAAAGCGGCGGAAAACGTCTACACCGCGATCCGCCGCGACGGCACGCAGCAGAATGTCATCGACACCATGCAGACTCGCATGGAGCTTTACGATCGCATCGATTACCACACCTTCGAGCAGAAGCTCGATGCGTTGTTTGCGGCGAAGAAGTAAGCCGCCGTACTCCCTAACAAATTCAAGATTGGAGAAAACAATGGCTGAAGCAAAAGTACTCAGTGGCGCCGGGCTCCGGGGCCAGGTGGCCGGGCAAACGGCACTGTCCACCGTGGGCCAGGCCGGCGCCGGGCTGACCTATCGCGGCTACGACGTGCGTGAACTGGCGGCAGAGGCGCAATTTGAAGAAGTCGCTTACCTGCTGCTTTACGGCGAGCTGCCGACCCAAGCGCAACTTGCCGCCTACCAGGGCAAACTGAGCAAACTGCGCGACCTGCCGCAAGCGCTGAAAGAAGTGCTGGAACGCATCCCCGCCGACGCTCATCCGATGGACGTGATGCGCACCGGTTGCTCGTTCCTGGGCAACATCGAACCGGAGAAAGACTTCAGCGAACAGTGCGACAAGACTGACCGTCTGCTGGCCGCGTTCCCGGCGATCATGTGCTACTGGTATCGCTTCAGCCACGACGGTAAACGCATCAACTGCGTCAGCGACGAGCCCACCATTGGCGGCCACTTCCTTCACCTGTTGCACGACAAGAAACCGAGCGAACTGCACGTCAAAGTGATGAACGTGTCGCTGATTCTGTACGCCGAGCACGAATTCAACGCCTCGACGTTCACCGCTCGCGTTTGTGCATCGACCCTGTCGGACCTGTATTCCTGCGTCACCGCCGCTATCGGTTCGTTGCGCGGCCCGCTGCACGGCGGTGCCAACGAAGCGGCGATGGAAATGATCGAGCGCTTCTCATCGCCCGAAGAGGCGATCAAAGGCACCCTCGGCATGCTTGAGCGCAAAGACAAGATCATGGGCTTCGGTCACGCGATCTATAAGGACAGCGACCCGCGCAACGAGGTGATCAAGGGCTGGTCGAAAAAACTGGCTGACGAAGTGGGTGACAAGGTGTTGTTCGCGGTTTCCGAAGCCATTGACAAGACCATGTGGGAGCAGAAAAAGCTGTTCCCGAATGCCGACTTCTACCATGCCTCGGCTTACCACTTCATGGGCATCCCGACCAAACTGTTCACGCCGATTTTCGTCTGCTCGCGCCTGACCGGCTGGGCCGCGCATGTGTTCGAACAGCGTGCCAACAACCGCATCATCCGTCCAAGCGCCGAGTACATCGGCGTCGAACAGCGCAAGTTCGTGCCAATCGAACGTCGCTGAATGGTGGGCCTCCCGCACCGGTAACTGGATAAACCGAGAACCAATGTGTGACCGAGTCCACTTCAGTGCCGGTGCAATGTTCACCTCTTGAAACTACCGTGACCCGAGTCCTGACCCGATGAACACCGAATTTCGCAAGAACCTGCCCGGCAGTCCTCTGGATTACTTCGACGTCCGTGCGGCGGTCGAGGCGATTCAGCCCGGCAGTTACGACACCCTGCCGTACACCTCCCGCGTGCTGGCGGAAAACCTGGTGCGTCGCTGCGATCCGGCCACGCTCACCGATTCCCTCAAGCAACTGATCGAACGCAAACGCGACCTCGACTTCCCGTGGTTTCCGGCCCGTGTGGTGTGCCACGACATTCTGGGCCAGACCGCGCTGGTCGACCTCGCTGGTCTGCGCGACGCGATTGCCTTGCAAGGCGGCGACCCGGCGCAGGTCAACCCGGTGGTGCCGACGCAACTGATCGTCGACCACTCGCTGGCCGTCGAAGCGGGCGGTTTTGATGCCCAGGCGTTCGAGAAAAACCGCGCCATCGAAGACCGTCGCAACGAAGACCGTTTCCACTTCATCAACTGGACCAAAAAGGCCTTCAAGAACGTCGACGTGATCCCGCCGGGTAACGGCATCATGCACCAGATCAACCTGGAGAAAATGTCACCGGTGATCCAGGTGCGCGACGGTGTGGCGTTCCCGGACACCTGCGTCGGCACCGACAGCCATACCCCGCACGTTGATGCACTGGGCGTGATCGCCATCGGCGTTGGCGGTCTCGAAGCCGAGAGTGTGATGCTCGGCCGCGCCTCGTGGATGCGCCTGCCGGAAAGCGTCGGCGTCGAATTGACCGGCAAGCTGCAACCGGGCATCACCGCCACCGACATGGTGCTGGCACTCACCGAATACCTGCGCAAACAGAAAGTCGTCGGGGCGTGGCTGGAGTTCTTCGGCGAAGGCGCTGCCGCGCTGACCCTCGGCGACCGCGCCACCATCTCCAACATGGCCCCGGAATACGGCGCCACCGCGGCGATGTTCTACATCGATCAGCAGACCATCGATTACCTGAAACTCACGGGTCGCGAAGACCAGCAAGTGCAGTTGGTCGAGCAATACGCCAAGACCACCGGCCTGTGGGCCGACAGCCTCAAAGGTGCGCAATACGAGCGTGGTTTGACCTTTGATCTGTCCTCGGTCGTGCGCAACATGGCCGGCCCGAGCAACCCGCACGCCCGCGTCGCCACCCGCGATCTGGCGGCCAAAGGCATCAGCGGCCAGTGGGAAGAGGTGCCGGGGCAGATGCCCGACGGCGCGGTGATCATCGCCGCCATCACCAGTTGCACCAACACCAGCAACCCGCGCAACGTCATCGCCGCCGGCCTGCTGGCGCGCAATGCCAACAAGCTTGGATTGACCCGCAAGCCGTGGGTCAAATCCTCGTTGGCCCCGGGCTCGAAAACCGTGGCGCTGTACCTCGATGAAGCGGGGCTGACCACGGAGCTGGAGCAACTCGGTTTCGGTGTCGTCGCATTTGCCTGCACGACTTGCAACGGCATGTCGGGTGCGCTGGACCCGGTGATCCAGCAAGAGATCATCGATCGTGATCTGTACGCCACGGCCGTGCTTTCGGGCAACCGCAACTTCGACGGCCGGATTCACCCCTACGCCAAGCAAGCGTTCCTGGCCTCGCCGCCATTGGTTGTGGCGTACGCCATCGCTGGCACCATCCGCTTCGACATTGAGAAGGATGTGTTGGGCGTGGTCGACGGCAAGGAAATCCGCCTCAAAGACATCTGGCCGAGCGACGAAGAAATCGACGCCGTGGTCAAATCCTCGGTCAAGCCGGAGCAGTTCCGTCAGGTCTACATCCCGATGTTCGCCATCCACGAAGACACCGGCCCGAAAGTCACGCCGCTGTACGAGTGGCGTGAGATGAGCACCTACATTCGTCGTCCGCCGTATTGGGAAGGCGCACTGGCGGGTGCGCGTCCGCTCAAGGGCATGCGCCCGCTGGCGGTGCTGCCGGACAACATCACCACCGATCACCTGTCGCCGTCGAACGCGATCATGCTCGACAGCGCCGCTGGCGAATACCTGGCGAAAATGGGCTTGCCGGAAGAGGACTTCAACTCCTACGCCACCCACCGGGGTGACCACCTGACTGCGCAACGCGCAACGTTTGCCAACCCGAAACTGTTCAACGAAATGGTGGTGGAAAACGGCAAGGTCAAACAGGGTTCGCTGGCCCGCGTCGAGCCGGAAGGCCAAGTGATGCGCATGTGGGAAGCCATCGAAACCTACATGGAGCGCAAGCAGCCACTGATCATCATTGCCGGCGCCGATTACGGTCAGGGTTCGTCCCGCGACTGGGCGGCCAAGGGGGTGCGTCTGGCTGGGGTCGAGGCGATTGCTGCCGAAGGCTTCGAACGTATCCATCGCACCAATCTGGTGGGTATGGGCGTGTTGCCGCTGGAGTTCAAACCGGGCACCGACCGTCACACCCTGGCCATCGACGGCAGCGAAACCTACGACGTGATCGGCGCCCGCACACCGCGCGCTGACTTGACGCTGGTGATCCATCGCAAGAACGGCGAGCGCGTCGACGTGCCGGTGACATGCCGCCTCGACACCGCTGAAGAAGTGTCGATCTACGAGGCCGGCGGCGTGTTGCAGCGCTTCGCTCAGGACTTCCTCGAAGAGTCGTCGGTTGCCGTTTAAATCATCGTATGTGGGCGTGGGCTTTTGAGTCCCGCGCCTTTGTTAAGGAGCACCATGGCTCACGCACCTCAAATAAAGATCCCCGCTACCTACATGCGTGGCGGTACCAGCAAAGGCGTGTTTTTCAGTCTCAAGGATCTGCCCGAGGCGGCGCAGATTCCCGGCCCGGCCCGCGATGCGTTGTTGTTGCGGGTGATCGGCAGCCCCGACCCGTACGACAAACAGATCGACGGCATGGGCGGCGCCACGTCGAGCACCAGCAAAACCGTGATCCTGTCGAAAAGCATCAAAGCCGATCACGACGTCGATTACCTGTTCGGCCAGGTCTCCATCGACAAGCCGTTCGTGGACTGGAGCGGCAACTGCGGCAACCTGTCGGCGGCGGTCGGTTCGTTCGCGATCAGCAATGGTTTGGTCGACGCCAGCCGTATCCCGCAAAACGGCGTAGCGGTGGTGCGCGTATGGCAGGCCAACATCGGCAAGACCATCATTGCTCATGTGCCAATCACCCATGGCGAGGTGCAGGAAACCGGCGACTTCGAACTCGACGGGGTGACCTTTCCGGCCGCCGAAGTGCAAGTGGAGTTCATGGACCCGGCAGCAGACGAAGAGGGCGGCGGTGGCTCAATGTTCCCCACCGGCAACCTGGTCGATGAACTGCAAGTGCCCGGTGTGGGCACGTTCCAGGCGACCATGATCAATGCCGGCATTCCGACGATCTTTGTCAACGCCGCCGACCTCGGTTACACCGGCACCGAGTTGCAGAGCGCGATCAACAGCGATCCGAAAGCGCTGCAAATGTTTGAAACCATTCGTGCCTACGGTGCGTTGCGCATGGGGTTGATCGCCAATCTGGATGAAGCCGCCAAGCGCCAACACACACCGAAAGTCGCGTTCGTGGCCAAGCCTGCGGATTACGTGGCCTCCAGTGGCAAGGCGGTTGCGGCAGGTGACGTTGATCTGCTGGTGCGCGCCTTGTCGATGGGCAAATTGCACCACGCGATGATGGGCACCGCAGCCGTTGCGATCGGTACCGCTGCTGCCATTTCCGGCACGTTGGTAAACCTCGCGGCGGGTGGCATCGAGCGCAATGCCGTGCGTTTTGGCCATCCGTCCGGGACCTTGCGGGTCGGTGCTGAGGCCAGTCTGGAAAACGGTGAGTGGGTGGTGAAGAAGGCCATCATGAGTCGCAGTGCGCGGGTATTGATGGAAGGCTACGTGCGCATTCCCGGCGACGCTTTTTAAGTAACACTTCATTCCCTGTGGGAGCGGGCTTGCTCGCGAAGGCGGCGCACCAGGCAACAATGATGTCGACTGACACTGCGCCTTCGTGAGCAAACCCGCTCCTTGGGGATAGTATTTCAACCCAAAAAATCAGCCCTGAACCGAGGTCCCATCAACGAACCACTTCAAGAGTGAATCGAACATGAGCGCCAACGTAGACCTGAACAATCGCCCCGACTACGACCGTGTCCTGCAGGACATCGCCGACTACGTCCTCTCTTTCAAAGTTGACTCCAGCGAAGCCCTCGACACCGCCCGCAACTGCCTGATGGACACGCTCGGCTGTGGCCTGCTGGCGTTGCGTTTCCCCGAATGCACCAAACACCTTGGCCCCATCGTCGAAGGCACTGTCGTGCCGTTCGGGGCACGAGTTCCGGGCACGAGCTATCGCCTCGACCCGGTGAAAGCCGCGTGGGACATCGGCTGCATCGTGCGTTGGCTTGATTACAACGACACCTGGCTCGCTGCCGAGTGGGGGCATCCGTCGGACAACCTCGGCGCGATTCTCGCGGTGGCCGATCACCTTTCGCAAAAACGTCAGGCCAACGGCGAAGCGCCGCTGACGATTCGCGATGTGCTGGAGGCCATGATCATGGCCCATGAGATTCAGGGCGTGATCGCACTGGAGAATGCCTTCAACCGCGTAGGACTCGACCACGTCATCTTGGTCAAAGTCGCTTCAACCGCCGTCACCGCCAAACTCATGGGGGCCAATCGCGAGCAGTTGTTGTCGGCGTTGTCCCATGCGTTCGCTGACGGACAGGCGCTGCGCACATATCGGCATGCGCCGAACGCCGGCTCGCGCAAATCCTGGGCGGCGGGGGATGCATCGAGTCGTGGCGTGCGCCTGGCGGACATCACCATGCGCGGCGAGATGGGCATTCCCGGTGTTTTGAGCGCGAAACAGTGGGGCTTTTACGACGTGCTGTTCAGCCACACCAACAGCGATCTGGCCTTAAAACCGGAGGATAAACGCAGCTTCAGTTTCTCGCGGCCGTTTGGCAGTTACGTGATGGAAAACGTGCTGTTCAAGATCAGCTTCCCGGCCGAATTTCATGCGCAAACAGCTTGCGAAGCGGCGGTCACGTTGCACCCTCAGGTGCGCAATCGCCTGCATGAAATCGACCGCATCGTCATCACCACACATGAGTCGGCGATTCGCATCATTTCCAAGGTCGGGCCGCTGGCCAATGCGGCCGACCGTGACCATTGCATTCAGTACATGACCGCTGTGCCGTTGGCGTTCGGCAATCTGGTGGCCGAGCAATACGAAGACGACTTTCACAAGGCCCACCCGATCATTGATGTGCTGCGCGAAAAAATGGTCATTGTCGAAGACCCGCGCTTCACTCGCGAGTATCTGGAGGCCGACAAACGCTCGATTGCCAACGCGGTGCAGGTGTTTTTCAAGGACGGTTCGAGCACCGAGAACGTGGTGGTGGAATACCCGATTGGTCACCGTCGCCGTCGCGCCGAAGGCATTCCGTTGCTCGAAGACAAGTTCAAGACGAACCTGGCAACCCGTTTCACCGGCCAACGCAGCGGCGAGATCTTCGCGCTGTGCACAGATCAGGCGCAGCTTGAGGCGACTGCGGTGAACCGCTTCGTCGACCTGTTCGTGATCTAGGGCTCATTCAAACCGCAGGATCACCCGGCGGTTGGTCCTGCTCTTCTTCTCGATTTTTTCGCAAAACACTCGACCGATTTCCAGGGTGTTTTGTACGTGGGTGCCGCCACAGGGCTGGAGGTCGATGCCGATCACTTCGACCATTCGCAATTCACCCTGAATCGCCGGCGGGTTAATCGTTTTGCTGCCGGTTTTTTCCAGCAGTGCGGGGTACTCCGAGGCGGGCATCGACAGGGTGGTGACGGGAATGGCCTGCTCGATCAGCGCGTTGAGGTCGTGGGTGAGGCTGTCCTTGTCGAGGGTCATTTGGGGCAGGTCGAAATCCAGCCGGCCCTTGTCGGCACTGATGCTGCACCCGGTGACCGGCGCATTGATGATCGAGCCCAGCAGGTGCAGGCAGGTGTGCATCTTCATGTGTTGATAGCGCCGCGCCCAGTCCAGGCTGGCGTTGAGCAGGGCGCCGACGCATAGCTGAGGCGGGCATTGCGCAACGTTGTGCCAGATGATCGACGGCAGCAACGGGTCGCGCAGCGTTCCCGTCACCTCGATCCGGGTGCCATCCGGCAAGCTGAAGTGCCCGGTGTCGCCCGGCTGCCCGCCACCGGTGGGATAGAACAGCGTGTGTTCGAGGACGACGGCCTGATCAACCACCGCGATCACCCGGGCACTGAAATCGCGCTGATAAGGGGCATTGTTAAAAAGACTGAGGGTTTCCATGGTGTGTACCGACATTTGAACCTCCGATGTTCAATGCATGATTGTTAGCGCTTGGCTGGCAGCTTGGTGATCGCAAATCCGCCCAGCAGGACGGCCGAATACAGCATCAGCTCGCGAGAAATTTCCGTGCCTTCGTACCAGGCGCCGATGATCACGGCGAACACCGGAAAGATGATGAACACGAATGACAGAAGCACCGGGCTCAGGCGTTTGAGCAGGACGAAATAGACGATAAAGCCGCCGACCGACGCTATCAGCCCCAAGTACAGCAGCGCCCCCCAGGAGCGTGGCGTGATGGTGGCGAACGTCGGGTCTTCCAGCGAAAGGCCGGTGACCAGCAGCATCAAACCGGCAATGCCGATGGGCAGAGTGTTGTAGGTGATCACACTGATTGCGCTGCCGTGCTTTTTGGTGATCACGTAGCACAGCGCGTGCATGATCGCCGCGCTGAGAATCGCCAGTACACCAAGCCATTGCGCCTGATCCAGATGCAAACCCTGGCTGCGGATGATCATGAACAGGCTGCCGAAACCGATGGCGATCCCGAGTATTTGCGTCGCCTGGATGTTCTCGCGCAGAAACAGCGCAGAAAAAATCAGGATGAACACCGGCATGCAACTGAACAACAGCGCGGTCAGGCCGGACGACACATGCATCTCGCCATAGTTGAGCAAGTAGTAGGGCAGGCTGAAATACGACAGCGTGACGAACACAAAGAACCAGCGACTCCGCCGGGGGAACAGCAGCGGTTCTTTGCGCAATACGGCGAAGCCGAGGAACAGCGGAAAGGCAATCAGAAAGCGCAGCCCGGCGGCAGTCAGTGGCGGCACACTTTCCACGGCAATCTTGATCCCCAGCCATGTCGTGCCCCAACTCAGGCAGACGATCAGAAACAACACGCTGGTGACCAACCCGGCGAGCCAGGGTTTGCTGGTGTTCAACGGTGTGCTGAGGGCGATCGACATGCGGTGTGCTCCGAACGACGGAATTGACCTGATTACTGAAAAGGTCTATCCCTGATTGAACCTGTTTTCAGTACGCTATTCGGGGCAAGAATGACTGTCAAAGTAAGTATTGCCATGGTGTCAATCCTGCGTGACGGCCTGGCCAATGGCGTCGGCGTGAAGTATCAGCGCCTCGCGGACGCGGTCGAGAAGACCATCGTTGCCGGTGTTATCGAGGCCGGTTGCAAGTTGCCCCCCCACAGGTTGTTGGCCGATAGCCTCGGCGTCACCATCGGCACCGTCAGCCGTGCCTACGGCGAACTGGAGCGTGTGGGATGGGTCGGGGCCCGTGTAGGAGACGGCACTTATGTGCGTCAGCGCGGGATGGAGCGGCCGCAAGACAAGGGCTTTCGCAATGTCAGCGATGAGCCCCCGGCCTGCTTCGACATGAGTCGCAATCAGCCGATTCCCGGGCAGGAAACGGCTTTGATGAGCCAAGCCCTACAGACACTGGCCGGTGATCCGCACCGCTTGCAGCAGTTGACGGGATACACCGCTGAAGGTGGACTGCCACGGCATCGAGCGGCGGGTGCCCAATGGCTGCGTCATGGGGATTTTGTCCCGCACGCCGATCAGGTGCTGTGCGTCAACGGTGGTCAGCATGGCCTGTTGTGCGCGTTGATGGGTTTGCTCAAGGCGGGTGACACGGTGGTCACCGAGCATTTGTCCTACCCCGGATTGATCAGCGTCGCACGCCAACTCGGGATAAAGCTGATCGGTGCCGCGATGGATGACGAAGGACTGTTGCCCTCGGCGCTGGAGGACATTTGCCGTCAGCACCGGGTATCCGCGCTGTATTGCACGCCGACGATCCAGAATCCTACGGCGGCGGTCATGTCGATCTCACGACGCCAGGCGATTGCCGAGGTCTGTCGCCAACACAACCTTCTGATCCTCGAAGACGAAGCACACGCGGTGCTGGATCGCCAGCGTCCGCTGCCTCTGAGTTATTTCGCCCCTGAGCGTTCAGTGTTGATCGGCAGTCTGAGCAAGGCGGTTTCGGCGGGGGTGCGGGTTGGCTATCTGCATGTGCCGCAAGCGTTGCTTGGGCGCATCAGCTCCGCCATTCGTGGTACCTGCTGGATGGCTAATCCATTGACCCAGGAGGTGGCGACTCTGTGGATCGAAAACGGCATGGCCGAGCGCTTGCTGGATGAGCAGATCGGCGAGATCGGCCGGCGCAAGGCCTGGGTGGCGGGGGCGCTGGAGGGATTGAGCTACAAGACGCATATCCACAGCCCGCATTTCTGGTTGCAAGTGCCTGAGCTGTGGCGGGCGTCGCAGATTGCCGCGGAATTGAAGGAAAACAACTATCTGGTGGCGACCGCCGAGGCGTTCGCCGTCGGGCACGCGGCGGTGCCGCAGTTTATTCGGGCGAGTGTGTGCAATTCGGTGGGGGATGACAGGTTGTTGCTGGGTGGGTTTGAAGCGCTGGCGCGGTCACTCACCGAAACCGCGTAATCGTTCTTCGCGAGCAAGCTCGCGAAGGTTTCAGATCAGGCACCGCGAATCTACTTGAACCGCCGCTCCACGCCTTTCTCGACCAGAATCTTCGCCGAAATTTCCTCCACCGAGAAATGCGTGGAGTTGATGTTCGGGATGTTTTCGCGGCGGAACAGGTTTTCCACTTCGCGCACTTCGAATTCGCACTGGGCATAGCTCGAATAGCGGCTGTTGGGCTTGCGCTCGTTACGGATCGCGGTGAGGCGATCCGGGTCGATGGTCAGGCCGAACAGCTTGTGCTGGTGCGCGCGCAGGGCGGCTGGCAAGGTCAGGCGCTCCATGTCGTCCTCGGTCAGTGGGTAGTTGGCGGCGCGGATGCCGAACTGCATCGCCATATACAGGCACGTCGGCGTCTTACCACAACGCGACACGCCCACTAGTATCAGATCGGCCTTGTCGTAATAGTGCGTGCGGGCGCCGTCATCGTTGTCGAGGGCGAAGTTCACCGCTTCGATGCGCTCCATGTAATTGGAGTTGTGCCCGATCGAATGCGACTTGCCGACGGTGTAGGAAGAATGCTCGGTCAATTCCTGCTCGAGAGGCGCCAGGAAGGTCGAGAAAATGTCGATCATGAAACCATTGGAGGTGGCGAGAATCTCACGAATGTCCTGATTGACGATGGTGTCGAAGATAATCGGGCGAAAGCCGTCGGTTTCAGCGGCTTTGTTGATTTGTTGTACCATGGCCCGCGCTTTTTCCACGCTGTCGATGTACGGGCGCGTGAATTTGCTGAAGCCTATGTTTTCGAACTGCGCCAAGAGGCTTTGACCCAGGGTTTCGGCGGTAATGCCGGTGCCATCGGAGATAAAGAAAGCAGATCGTTTCATTTGCACCTTGGGCCTTAAGTGAGTGTCCTGTGTTGCCTATGCATGCCGTCGTGGCGGCGCCTGTTGTCGCCATACTACGTTGCCGCTCCTCGCCATAGCCAGCTATGACTTGTCGCGGCGCCTTGTCTGGCAACAACAGTCACTCGCCACATCGGCATGCATAGGCAGCACAGGACACTTATGAGCATTTCTGGATATGATAGGCGCGATTTGCCGGCCGCCATTGGCCCGCATTCTCACTTATTTTCCAGGTCCAGGCCATACAGCCGGCCAACGCTCCCCCGAGCCGCCGGCTTCTGAGCTTTTCCAACACAGTTAGTGGAGAGATCACCTTGGTAGAGTACGTAGTTTCCCTCGATAAGCTCGGCAAACACGATGTTGAGCATGTGGGGGGCAAGAACGCATCCCTGGGCGAGATGATCAGCAACCTGGCAGGCGCCGGTGTGTCGGTCCCTGGCGGCTTTGCCACCACCGCTCAGGCCTATCGCGACTTCCTCGAACTGAGCGGCCTCAACGACCAGATCCACAAGGCCCTCGACGCACTCGACGTTGATGACGTCAATGCGCTGGCCAAGACCGGCGCCCAGATCCGTCAATGGATCATGGAAGCCGAGTTTCCTGAAAAACTGAATGCCGAGATCCGCACCGCGTTCGCCGCGCTGTCGGCCGGTAACCCTGACGTGGCCGTGGCCGTGCGTTCTTCGGCCACCGCCGAAGACTTGCCGGACGCCTCTTTTGCCGGTCAGCAGGAAACCTTTCTGAACATCCGTGGCGTGGAAAACGTCATCCGCGCTGCCAAAGAGGTGTTCGCTTCGCTGTTCAACGACCGTGCGATCTCCTACCGCGTGCACCAGGGCTTCGACCACAAGCTGGTTGCCCTGTCGGCCGGCGTGCAGCGCATGGTGCGTTCGGAAACCGGCACCGCCGGCGTGATGTTCACCCTCGATACCGAATCGGGCTTTCGTGACGTGGTGTTCATCACCGGCGCCTACGGCCTGGGTGAAACCGTCGTACAAGGCGCGGTGAACCCGGATGAGTTTTATGTCCACAAGGGCACGCTGGAAGCCGGTCGTCCGGCGATCCTGCGTCGCAACCTGGGCAGCAAAGCCATCAAGATGATTTACGGCGACGAGGCCAAGGCCGGTCGGTCGGTCAAAACCGTCGATGTCGACAAGGCTGACCGCGCGCGTTTCTGTCTGAGCGACGCCGAAGTCAGCGAACTGGCCAAGCAGGCGATGATCATCGAGAAGCACTACCAGTGCCCGATGGACATCGAATGGGCCAAGGACGGTGACGACGGCAAGCTGTACATCGTGCAGGCCCGTCCGGAAACCGTGAAAAGCCGCACTCAGGCCAACGTCATGGAACGTTACCTGCTCAAAGAAACCGGCACCGTGCTGGTCGAAGGTCGCGCCATCGGCCAGCGCATCGGCGCCGGCAAGGTTCGCATCATCAAGGACGTGTCCGAGATGGACAAAGTCCAGCCGGGCGACGTGCTGGTGTCCGACATGACCGACCCGGACTGGGAACCGGTGATGAAGCGCGCCAGCGCCATCGTCACCAACCGGGGCGGCCGTACCTGCCACGCGGCGATCATTGCCCGTGAACTGGGGATTCCGGCCGTCGTGGGCTGTGGTAACGCCACCCACCTGCTGAAGGACGGTCAGGGCGTGACCGTGTCCTGCGCCGAAGGCGACACCGGTTACATCTTCGAAGGCGAACTGGGCTTCGACATCAAGAAGAACTCCGTGGATGCCATGCCTGATCTGCCGTTCAAGATCATGATGAACGTCGGCAACCCGGACCGCGCCTTCGACTTCGCGCAACTGCCGAATGCCGGTGTGGGCCTGGCCCGCCTGGAATTCATCATCAACCGCATGATCGGCGTCCACCCCAAAGCACTGCTGAACTACGACGGCCTGCCGCCGGAAATCAAGGAAAGCGTCGACAAGCGCATCGCCGGTTACGACGATCCGGTCGGTTTCTACGTCGAAAAACTGGTTGAAGGCATCAGCACCCTCGCGGCTGCCTTCGCGCCGAAGAAAGTCATCGTGCGTCTGTCGGACTTCAAGTCCAACGAATACGCCAACCTGATCGGCGGCAAACTCTACGAGCCGGAAGAAGAAAACCCGATGCTGGGCTTCCGTGGCGCTTCGCGTTACATCAGCGAATCGTTCCGTGACTGCTTCGAACTCGAATGCCGGGCCCTCAAGCGGGTGCGCAACGAGATGGGCCTGACCAACGTCGAAATCATGGTGCCGTTCGTGCGCACCCTTGGCGAAGCCAGCCAGGTTGTGGATCTGCTCGCAGAGAACGGATTGAAGCGCGGCGAGAACGGTTTGCGCGTCATCATGATGTGCGAACTGCCGTCGAACGCGATTCTCGCGGAAGAATTCCTCGAATTCTTCGACGGTTTCTCGATCGGTTCCAACGACCTGACTCAACTGACCTTGGGTCTGGATCGCGACTCGGGCATCATCGCGCACCTGTTCGACGAACGTAATCCGGCGGTCAAGAAGCTGTTGGCCAACGCGATTGCCGCGTGCAACAAGGCCGGCAAGTACATCGGTATCTGCGGTCAGGGGCCTTCGGATCACCCGGATCTGGCCAAATGGCTGATGGAACAGGGCATCGAAAGCGTGTCGCTGAACCCGGACACCGTGCTGGAAACCTGGTTCTTCCTGGCGGAAGGCCAAGCGGCCCAATAAGTCGTTAATGAAGCCTCGACCTGCCTTTGCGGGTCGAGGCTTTGAGATTGAAGTAGGGCGGGCTCCTGTGGATGCCGCCCTTTTTTGTGCAAGAGCATTATGCAAAGCAGCAGCAACCTATTTCCTGTCGCCCTGATCAGCGCCGAGCGGCGCGGCGATCTGAGCGAAGATGTTTACCGATTGAAACCCGGCAACAGCCCGGACTGGTCTGTGGAAATCGCCGTCACCCGTTTGGGTATGGCCGATGAACCGGCCGTGCGCGGCGTGCCAGTGATTCTGTTGCATGGCAGTTTTTCCAATCGGCGCTTCTGGTTTTCCCCGAAAGGTCTGGGGTTGGGTGCGTACCTGGCACGGCTGGGTTTCGACGTGTGGATCCCGGAGATGCGCGGTCACGGTCTGTCGCAGCGCAACGAGGATTACCGGCGCAATCGCGTCGCTGACTACGCGCGATACGATCTGCCGGCAATTGCCGCGTTCGTGCGCGAGCAGAGCGGTCAGGTTCCGCATTGGCTCGGGCACTCGCTGGGCGGCATCACCCTGGCGGCGGCGCTGGGCGGCGAATACCTGGGTGAGCCGGCCGTGGCGTCCGCGGCATTTTTTGGCACGCAAGTCAGCCGAACCTACTGGCCCCTGAAAATCCCACCGGTGGAGTGGAGCAGTCGCTTCATTCTCAAGCGATTTGCCCAGCTATCGGGCTCGCGTCTTAAACGTGGGCCAGAAGACGAGCCGATCGGTCTGGCCATCGAAAGCATGCGCTGGTATGGCTTGTTCGGTCGTTTTGGTGACAAGGACAAGGATTGGTGGGCCGGTTTGGCAGATGTTCAAGTGCCCGTGCTGGCGGTCAGCGCAGCGGGGGACCATCAGGACCCGGCCTGGGCCTGTCGCAAACTGTTCGAGCAGATAGGCAGCGAGCAAAAACAGTTCGTCAATCTGGGGCGCGAGCAGGGCTTCAGCGAAAATTTCGGTCATGTCGAGATGTTGGTGAGCAAATCTGCGCAGACGCAAGTGTGGCCACTGGTTGCACGCTGGTTGAGCGATCAGCAAGCGCCCCTGCTGGGTGGGAAGCCGGATATGGCGGCTGCAGGCTGAGTCGCAGGCTCTGAAAAGGGCATTTCGTTCGGCATGGCTTGCGGCTAAGATATGACGCGTTGTGCGGTTCTGGTCATATTGGGTGGCTGTTTAGCTATTACGTTTCAGCGTTTGTTCAGGTTCGTTCAGCGACCATGGGATGAACTAAGGTAAACAGCGACCGCCGGAACTCGTTTCAAAAGAGTGCGTCATCCCTGATCGTCTTCCTTTTCACAGGAGTTTTTCGATGAACCATTACCTTACGCCTGACCTTTGCGACGCTTATCCGGAGCTGGTTCAGGTGCTGGAACCGATGTTCAGCAATTTCGGCGGCCGTGATTCGTTCGGCGGCGAAATCGTGACCATCAAATGCTTCGAAGACAACTCGCTGGTCAAGGAACAAGCCGAGCTCAACGGCCACGGCAAGGTGCTGGTGGTCGATGGCGGCGGTTCCCTGCGCCGTGCGCTGTTGGGCGACATGATCGCCGAGAAGGCCGCAAAGAATGGCTGGGAAGGGCTCGTGATCTACGGTTGCATCCGTGATGTCGACGTTATTGCCCAGACCGATCTCGGGGTTCAGGCCTTGGCCAGTCATCCGATGAAGACCGAAAAACGCGGCGTTGGCGACCTCAACGTTGCGGTGACTTTTGCCGGTGTGACGTTCCACCCGGGGCACTACATTTATGCGGACAACAACGGCGTGATCATCTCGCCGAGCCCGCTGAAGATGCCTGAATAAGCCTTCGACAAAGGGATGAGGATGTTCGAGGAAGAAAACGCGCAATGGGGGCTGGTGCATGCCCTGGTGCTGGACGGTAAAGGCGGTGCGCGTTCGATAGCCCGGACTGAACTCGACGATTTGCAACTGCAGGCCCATGAAAGCCTGTGGCTGCATTGGGATCGCAGTCATCCGCAAACCCAGACCTGGCTGCGCAAATCCAGTGGTCTCAATGAATTCACCTGCGACCTGCTGCTGGAAGAGAACACCCGACCTCGTTTGTTGCCGTTGCCGGATGCCGAGTTGTTGCTGTTTTTGCGCGGGGTCAATCTCAATCCGGGCGCGGAGCCGGAAGACATGGTGTCGGTGCGCATTTTTGCCAGCGCTCAGCGTGTGATCTCCCTGCGTTTGCGACCGTTGCGGGCTACCGATGAATTGCTCGCGCAACTGGCAGACGGCAAAGGCCCGAAAACCGCTTCTGAACTGATCCTTTATCTGGCGCAGTTCCTTACCAACAAGGTGCAGGATCTGGTCACTTGCCTCTCGGAAATCGCCGATGAGGAAGAAGAAAAAATGGATGCCGACGAACGGTATACACCCGATCATGGCGCCATTTTGCACATCCGTCGCAGGGCGGCTGGACTGAAGCGTTTTCTCGCGCCACAGCGGGATATCTTCGGCCAGATGACGCGGATAAAACTGCCCTGGTTCGTCGATGACGATGCCGACTACTGGAACGAATTGAACAACAGCCTGACGCGTTATCTCGAAGAGCTCGAATTGACCCGAGAGCGCGTGGGGCTTGTGCTGGAGGCTGAGGACCGGCGCCTGAGCGAGCGCATGAATCGCACGATGTACCGCTTCGGGATCATTACCGGGATCTTTTTACCGATGAGTTTTATCACCGGTCTGCTGGGTATAAACGTCGGTGGAATTCCGCTTTCCGGGAGTCCTTACGGCTTCCTGGTGGCTTGCCTGCTGATGGTCGCTGTGGCCCTTGGGCAGTGGTGGTTGTTCCGACGTTTGCGTTGGGTTTAGAGATGCCGCATGTGACCCGACCAAATTTGCCCGCGTCTTTCACAGACATCACGAGAGGTGCGTATGCACGATCCGTTTGAACAGTCTTTGCGTGACATGCTCAACGCTTCGCCGTCCAGCCGCGACGACGATGCGTGCCTGGGTCGCGTACTCAAAACCGCCAACCGCCAGGTCGGCGCCGGCGATCTGTTCAGCCTGCTGGGCCGCTGGCTGCCCGCGCTGATGATCGCCTTGAACAACGGATCGGCCCATGTTTCGCCGGTTTCCCGTCTTCGTAAACCTACCGCTCGCACTGCTGATAAGGCTGATTGAATATGGAACTTGATCTCTGGACTCAGAGCCTCGTCACTGCAATGACTGCGTTGTGGACCAAAGTCGCCAACTTCATCCCGAACCTGTTTGGCGCACTGGTCGTGCTGCTGCTGGGTTTCGTCGTGGCGAAGCTGCTCGATACCTTGCTGTCCAAGCTGCTTGCCAAACTGGGTCTCGACCGCCTGATGGGCGGCACCGGTTTGACCAAGTTGATGTCGCGTGCCGGGTTGCAGGTACCGATTTCGACCCTGATTGGCAAAATCGTCTACTGGTTCGTTCTGCTCATTTTCCTGGTTTCTGCAGCAGAATCCCTCGGGCTTGAGCGAGTTTCGGCTACGCTCGACATCCTGGCGCTGTATTTGCCGAAAGTATTCGGCGCCGCGCTGGTGTTGCTGGTAGGTGTTCTGCTCGCACAACTGGCCAACGGGCTGGTGCGTGGTGCAGCAGAAGGCGTAGGTCTGGACTACGCTTCGGGATTGGGTCGAATTGCACAGGGACTGGTGATCATCATCAGCATCTCGGTTGCGATCAGTCAGCTTGAGGTCAAGACCGACCTTCTGAACCATGTGATCGTCATTGTTCTGATTACCGTTGGTCTGGCCGTTGCGCTGGCCATGGGCTTGGGAAGCCGGGAAATCGCCGGTCAGATTCTTGCGGGAATCTATGTGCGTGAGCTGTATCAGGTTGGGCAACAAGTGCGTGTTGGCGAGGTCGAAGGCCAGATCGAAGAGATCGGCACGGTTAAAACCACACTGCTGACCGATGAGGGTGAGCTAGTCTCTCTTTCCAATCGGATCCTGCTGGAACAGCATGTGAGTAGCCGCTAATCCGGCAAACCCTGCTAATGTATGCCGCCGCAAAATGCCAGCTGATGCTGGTTGCGGCGGACATTGACCTGACTGTCGGCACGACTTGTTTTGAATAAAGCCCATACGCTATCCACGCGCTACGACCCCCGCGAACTCTCTGATGAGGAGTTGGTCGCGCGCTCGCATACCGAGCTTTTTCACGTAACGCGCGCTTATGAAGAACTGATGCGGCGTTACCAGCGAACATTATTTAACGTCTGCGCGAGATATCTCGGGAACGATCGCGACGCGGACGATGTCTGTCAGGAAGTGATGCTGAAGGTTTTGTATGGTTTGAAGAACTTTGAGGGGAAATCGAAGTTCAAAACCTGGCTGTACAGCATCACTTACAACGAATGTATTACGCAGTATCGAAAGGAACGGCGAAAGCGTCGCTTGATGGACGCATTGAGTCTTGACCCGCTGGAAGAAGCGTCTGAGGAAAAGGCGCCGAAACCGGAAGAGAAGGGTGGACTCGATCGCTGGTTGGTGTATGTGAACCCGATTGACCGTGAAATTCTGGTGCTACGTTTTGTCGCAGAGCTGGAGTTTCAGGAGATCGCAGACATCATGCACATGGGTTTGAGTGCTACAAAAATGCGGTACAAGCGTGCTCTAGATAAATTACGTGAGAAATTTGCAGGCATTGCTGAAACTTAGTTCAGCGCAAATATCTCTTACGTGTAGGCAAGTTCTGATAGAATTGCCGCCGAGTTGTCCCCCGGTTTGCGGGACTGCTTCACAATCACCAGATGGGGATTTAACGGATGAAACTGAAAAACACCTTGGGCTTGGCCATTGGTTCTTTGATTGCCGCCACTTCGTTCGGCGCTCTGGCACAAGGCCAAGGCGCAGTTGAAATCGAAGGCTTCGCAAAGAAAGAACAATTCGACAGCGCTCGTAACTTCAAGAACAACGGCAACCTGTTCGGCGGTTCGATCGGTTACTTCCTGACCGACGACGTTGAACTGCGTCTGGGCTACGACGAAGTGCACAACGTGCGTTCCGACGATGGCCGTAACATCAAGGGCGCCAACACCGCTCTGGATGCTCTGTACCACTTCAACAACCCAGGCGACATGCTGCGTCCATACGTATCGGCTGGTTTCTCCGATCAGAGCATCGGTCAGAACGGTTCCGGCGGTCGTAACCGCTCCACCTTCGCCAACGTTGGCGGCGGTGCCAAGCTGTACTTCACCGACAACTTCTACGCTCGTGCTGGCGTTGAAGCTCAGTACAACATCGACCAGGGCGACACCGAGTGGGCTCCTAGCGTCGGTATCGGTGTGAACTTCGGTGGCGGCTCCAAGCCTGCTGCTGCTCCAGTTCCAGCACCGGCTGAAGTCTGCTCCGACAGCGACAACGACGGCGTTTGCGACAACGTTGACAAGTGCCCGGACACCCCAGCCAACGTAACTGTTGACGCTGACGGCTGCCCAGCAGTTGCAGAAGTTGTTCGTGTTGAGCTGGACGTCAAGTTCGACTTCGACAAGTCGGTTGTGAAGCCAAACAGCTACGGCGACATCAAAAACCTGGCTGACTTCATGAAGCAGTACCCATCCACCACCACTACTGTTGAAGGTCACACTGACTCCGTCGGTCCTGACGCTTACAACCAGAAACTGTCCGAGCGTCGTGCAAACGCCGTTAAGCAAGTTCTGACCAACCAGTACGGTGTTGAATCGTCCCGCGTTCAGTCTGTTGGCTACGGCGAATCCCGCCCAGTTGCTGACAACAAAACTGAAGCTGGCCGCGCTGTAAACCGTCGCGTAGAAGCGCAGGTTGAAGCTCAAGCTAAGTAATTAGCTGCCGCTCTGAGAAAAGCCCGGCTTATGCCGGGCTTTTCTTTGCCTGTGATTTGGCCTTACGAGACGCACGCGGCCCCTATGCAGAGTTTCCGCAGGCTGCGATCTTTTGATCTTCAATAACAGCCGCCACTGCACCGATCACCAGAATGACAGGGCTCTTGAGTTCAAACCTGCAAGCATCGTCACTCATTGACGTCAGATTGCTCCGGCATTCGCGCTGCTCCGGCAACGACGCATTTTCGATCATTGCCACCGGCGTATCCGCCGCCATCCCGCCTGCCAACAGTTGATCGCGGATCTCGACTAGCTTGGCCACCCCCATGTAGATCACCAGGGTTGTGCCGCCCTGCGCCAGCGCCTGCCAGTTCAATTGGCTGTCGTCCTGAGTGTGTGCGGTCACCAGCGTCACACCGCGAGCGACACCCCGCAATGTGAGAGGAATATCACACTGCGTCGCCCCGGCCAGCCCGGCAGTGATGCCGTTGACCCACTCGACTTCGACGCCACGCTCGCGCAACCACAGCGCTTCTTCGCCGCCACGCCCGAAAATGCACGGATCACCGCCCTTGAGCCGCACGACGCATTTACCGTGGCGAGCATAGCGCAGCATCAACCGATGGATGAACGCCTGCGGTGTCGAGCGGCACCCACCGCGTTTTCCCACCGCAATAATCCGCGCGGTGGGGCAGTGTTCCAGCACTGCGTCGTTGACCAGATCATCGATCAGCACCACATCGGCTTCGCGCAAGGCGCGTACCGCTTTGAGGGTCAGCAGTTCCGGGTCGCCGGGGCCCGCGCCCACCAGCCAGACTTTTGCATTCATGGTGTTTTCCTCATCCGATGGTCGCGACTGGCTGCACATCGGCGGCCAGCAAGCGTTTTATTTCCGCAACGCAGGAGCCGCATTGCGTGCCGCAGCCCAGTTGGTTTTTCAGCCCTTGCAGATCCAGACCCTGACGAATACCGGCGCAGACTGCGTTGAGGCTGACGTTTTCGCAGTTGCACAAGGTTTTATCCGGGGCGATTTGTGCTTCGGCGCTACCGGGTGGTGCGCTCATTGGCGCCAGTAGCCAGCGACGCAGTTGTTCGTCCGCGCGGCCTTCCAGCCATAGGCCCTGCAGCCAGTGCTGTGCGAGGGTCTCACCGGCCAGCCGAATCGCAGTGATCCGGCCGTTTTCGATTCGCACGCGTTTGCCAATGGCGCGACGTGGGTCGTCGTAGGCCAGTACGGGCCCGTCGATAAGCGACAGGCAGTGGTCAATCTCACGCAGTAATTGCGGATCTGGCGCCTCGCTGCTGGCAGCGCGTATCAGCAATGCCGATCGTTCACGTCCGACAAGGCTGAGACTTACGTAGGAAAATGCCTCGCAGAGTGGTCTTAGGGTCTCGAAATGCCGTTGAACATCGCCCTCAATGAGGGCGAATAGCCGCCATGGCAAGTTCACCGATTCCACGCGCACTCCGCTGTGTTTGAGTTCCGGCTGCCTGGACAGGGGGTCGAAGGCGCTCAGTGTCAGCGTGTTCACGCCACCCTTGAGAAAGCGATCGCCCCAATGCATCGGCAAAAATGCCTGACCTGGACGCACACTGTCATCGCTGCTTAGCGCGACGATCACAGCCCCTCGACGACTCTTCAGGTTGACCAGATCCCCGGGCTGCAAGCGATGCCGGCGCAACTCGTCGGGGTGCAGACTCAATACCGCTTCGCTGACATGGCCGAACAATTGCGCCGCGGTGCCGGTGCGGCTCATGCCGTGCCATTGATCGCGCAGGCGACCGGTGATCAGCGTCAGTGGAAAACGTGCATCGCGCGGTTCCTTGGCGGCGCGATAGGGGTCGGCAATGAACTGCGCACGCCCGTTTGCCGTAGGAAAAATACCGTCGCCGTACAAGCGTGGGGTGCCTTGCCTGGCTCCGGAGGGGAAGGGCCACTGCTGGGGGCCTATCTCGTCGATCAAGGCATGGCTGATCCCCGACAAATCCAGGTCACGCCCGCGCGTCAGCAGTTTGTATTCATCGAACAACTGCGCGGGTTGATCGAAGGCAAACAGACTTGGCTGATCAAGACGCAGACGTTTCTCCAGACGCTGTGCGAAGTCCACCGTGATCGCCCAGTCTGGACGCGCTTCGCCCGGTGCGACTACCGCTTGGCGAACGTGGGAAATTCGCCGCTCGGAATTGGTGACCGACCCTTCCTTTTCGCCCCAACTGGCGGCGGGCAACAGCAAGTCAGCAAACGCAGCGGTTTCGGTGGTGCGAAAGGCTTCCTGCAACACCACGAACGGACAGGCTTGCAGTGCTGCACGCACGGCACTTTGATCCGGCATCGATTGCGCAGGGTTGGTGCAGGCAATCCACAACGCCTTGATCTTGCCGCTGCGTACTTGCTCGAACAGTTCGATGGCGCTCAGTCCAGTGGTTTCGGGCAACCGTTCCACCCCCCAATAAGCCGCTACCTCGGCGCGATGCTCCGGATTGCCCGCGTCACGATGGCCGGGCAATAGGTTGGACAGACTGCCGGTTTCCCGCCCACCCATGGCATTCGGCTGACCGGTAAGGGAGAAAGGTCCTGCGCCGGGACGGCCGATTTGTCCGGTAGCCAGATGCAGATTAATCAGTGCACTGTTCTTGGCGCTGCCGGCGGTGGACTGGTTCAAACCCATGCACCACAACGACAGGAAGCTCGGCGAAGTGCCCACCCATTCAGCACATTGCTGCAACTGCTCGACACTGATCCCGCACAACTGCGACACCATCGGCGGGGTGTAATCGCGCACCAGGCTTTTCAGCGCCGTCAGGCCCTCGGTGTGGGCGTTGATGAAGTCACGGTCGATCCAGTCTTCCCACAACAACAGATGCAAAATCCCATGGAACAAAGCGACATCGGTGCCGGGCAAAATTGCCAGATGCAGATCTGCCAGATCGCAGGTATCGGTGCGGCGAGGATCAATCACGATGACTTTCATCGATGGGCGGCGGGATTTGGCTTCTTCCAGTCGCCGGAAAAGTACCGGATGGGCGTAGGCCATGTTACTGCCGACGATCATCACGCAATCGCTGAGTTCCAGATCCTCGTAGCTGCACGGCGGTGCATCGGCACCGAGACTGCGTTTGTAGCCGACCACTGCCGACGACATGCACAGTCGAGAATTGCTGTCGATGTTGTTGGTGCCGACCAGCGCCCGCGCCAGTTTGTTGAAGGCGTAATAATCCTCGGTCAGCAGTTGCCCGGAAATATAGAACGCCACGCTGTCCGGGCCATGCTCGGTGATGGTATCGGCGAACACGTTGGCGGCGTGTTCCAGCGCCGTATCCCAATCAGTGCGGCTGCGGGCCAAACCTTTGGCCAGGCGCAGTTCCGGGTACAGCGCTCGGGCTGCGAGGTCGCCGGTCAGGTGCAAGGTCGAGCCTTTGCTGCACAGTTTGCCGAAGTTGGCTGGGTGCGCCGGATCGCCGCTGACGCCGAGAATGCGCTCGCCGTCATGCTCGATCAGCACGCCGCAGCCGACTCCGCAATAACAGCAGGTCGAGGCGCTCGTCTGGCGATTCATCAGACGGCGTCCCGCAGGGCCAGTTGCACGCGACCATTTTCGATCCGCGCCGGGTGATGGTGGGCGCAGCCGACGTCCGGGGCTTGTGCCTCGCCCGTTTGCAAGTCGATTTGCCAGTTGTGCAGCGGGCAGGCCACGCGTTTGCCGTAGATCAAACCCTGGGACAACGGCCCGCCCTTGTGCGGGCAGCGGTCGTCGAGGGCGAAAACCTCATCGTCACTTGTACGAAAAATCGCAATGTCGCCTTTAGGCCCGGTAATGATCCGTGAACCGAGGGCGTTGATCTCATCGAGGGCGCAGATATCGAGCCAGTTCATGCCGGCACCTCCAGGTTTTTCACGGGGATCACATCGAATTCTTTTTTCAGTTGCGGCTGCGCCAGGCGCTCTTTCCACGGGTCCTGTTCGAATGACAGGGAGAATTGCAGGCGTTCGTTCAGCGCTTTGCGACGCTCGGGATCTTCCAGCACGGCTTTCTTGATGTGCTCCATGCCGACCCGTTGCAGGTAGTGCACGGTGCGTTCCAGATAGAACGCTTCTTCGCGATAGAGCTGCAGGAATGCACCGTTGTATTCGCGGACTTCTTCAGCGGTTTTGAGCTTGACGAAGAACTCGGCGACTTCGGTTTTGATCCCGCCGTTGCCACCGATGTACATCTCCCAGCCGGAATCGACGCCGATGATTCCTACGTCCTTGATCCCCGCTTCCGAGCAGTTGCGTGGGCATCCGGAGACGGCCAGTTTCACTTTGTGCGGTGACCACATGTTGAACAGGTCGTGTTCCAGCTCGATGCCCAGTTGTGTCGAATTTTGCGTGCCGAACCGACAGAACTCGCTACCGACGCAAGTTTTTACCGTGCGGATGGATTTGCCGTAGGCGTGGCCGGACGGCATGTCGAGGTCTTTCCAGACGCCCGGCAGATCCTGCTTTTTGATGCCCAGCAAGTCGATGCGCTGGCCGCCGGTCACTTTGACCATCGGCACGTTGTACTTGTCGGCGACATCGGCAATTCGTCGCAACTCCGACGGGTTGGTCACGCCGCCCCACATCCGTGGCACCACCGAATAGGTGCCGTCCTTTTGAATGTTGGCGTGGGCGCGTTCGTTGATCAGGCGCGATTGCGGGTCGTCCTTGGCTTCGCCGGGCCAGGTGGAAATCAGGTAATAGTTCAGCGCCGGACGGCAGGTGGCGCAGCCATTCGGGGTGCGCCAGTTGAGGTAGCTCATGGTGCCGGCGATGGTCAGCAGATGTTGTTCGCGGATCGCCTGACGAATCTGCCCGTGGTTGAGGTCGCTGCAACCGCAGATGGCTTTCTCGCTTTTCGGTTTGACGTCGGCCGCGCCGCCGACGGTGTTGATCAGGATCTGCTCGACCAGCCCGGCGCAGGAGCCGCAGGAACTGGCAGCCTTGGTGTGCTTCTTCACTTCATCGACGCTGAACAGGCCGTGTTCCTGAATCGCCTTGACGATGGTGCCTTTGCATACGCCGTTGCAGCCGCAGACTTCGGCGGTGTCGGCCATGGACATGGCTTTGTCCTGGCCCTGATGTCCTACATCGCCCAAGGCGTTTTCACCGAACATCAGGTGATCGCGGATCTCGCCGATGGCGTGATTCTCACGAATCTGCCGGAAATACCAACCGCCATCTGCCGTATCGCCGTACAGACAGGCGCCGACCAGCACGTCATCCTTGATCACCAGTTTCTTGTACACCCCGCCGATCGGGTCGGAGAGGGTGATGGTTTCGGTGCCTTCGCCGCCCATGAAGTCGCCGGCGGAAAACAGGTCGATGCCGGTGACTTTGAGTTTGGTCGACGTCACTGACCCTTGATAGCGCGCGAAGCCCAGTTGCGCGAGGTGGTTGGCGCAAACCTTGGCTTGCTCGAAAAGCGGCGCGACCAGGCCATAAGCAATGCCGCGATGGCTGGCGCACTCGCCGATGGCGTAGATGCGCGGGTCATAGGTTTGCAGGGTGTCGTTGACCAGAATTCCGCGGTTGCATGGGATGCCGGCCTTTTCCGCCAGTTCTGTATTGGGGCGGATGCCGGCGGCCATGACCACCAGATCGGCGGGGATGATGTCGCCGTTCTTGAACTGCACCGAGCCGACGCGGCCATTGCCGGCGTCGTGCAGGGCCTGGGTCTGTTCGCACAGGCGGAAATGCAGGCCACGGGATTCGAGGGCGGTTTGCAGCAGTTGGCCGCTGGTTTTGTCCAGTTGCCGCTCCAGCAGCCATTCGCCGATGTGCACCACGGTGACGTGCATGCCACGCAGCATCAGGCCGTTGGCGGCTTCGAGGCCCAGCAGGCCACCGCCGATGACGACGGCGTGTTTGTGGGTTTTCGCGGTGTCGATCATCGCCTGGGTGTCGGCGATGTCGCGGTAACCGATCACACCCTGCAAGTTGTTGCCGGGAATCGGCAGGATGAACGGCGTCGAGCCGGTGGCAATCAGCAGGCGATCGTATTCGGCTTCGGTGCCGTCCTCGGCGATCACCCGGCGTTTGACCCGGTCGATCTCCACCACTTTGCGGTTGAGCAATAACTTGATGTTGTTTTCCAGGTACCAGTCGAGGTCGTTGAGCACGATCTCTTCGAACGTTTGCTCGCCGGCCAGCACCGGGGACAGCAGGATGCGGTTGTAGTTGGTGTGCGGCTCGGCGCCGAAGACCGTGATGTCGTACAGCTCGTTGCTCAGTTTGAGCAGTTCTTCCAGGGTGCGGACGCCGGCCATGCCATTGCCGATCATCACCAGTTTGAGTTTTTTCATCAGGTTCTCCGGGGAGCTTCGGCTGGCCTCTTGTGGGCAGTCAGGCGTTGCTCGACAAATTTTGCGCAAACAAAAAAAGGCGTCCCGCTAGTTGCCTAGCGAGGACGCCTTTGTCCTGGTCCCGTTCTCTCGGGAAGCCGGGCCTTCGTCGTTGAAGGTTGGGCTTTATGTGTGGTGAACGGAGCAATGCAGTGGTTGTGCCAAGTGATGCATTGCCGGGTTTATTGGGGGAAACCGTATGTTACTGCCGGTTTTTTGCACCGAATCGAGGCGGGTTGCTCGTTCGTGGAGCGTTTGGCTGATGAATTTGCGCTGGCCTGGCCGACGCTTTCGCGGTCTCAACTGTGAAACAACAAAACCAGCAGCACCAGATTCCCCAACAAGGCCAGCAACGCCATCGTCCGCCAGACCTTCAAAGGCTCACGCTCCAATAAAGGCCTGGGCCGCACGCTGAGGCTGCGTCGTTCCCCTTGTTCCAACACCAATAACCATTCTTGCGCTGTTTCAAATCGTTGTTGCGGGTCGCCAGCCACACCGCGCTCCAGGCTTTGTGCGACCCATTCCGGTACGTCCGGGCGGTAGCGACCGGCACTCACCGGCACGCCGAATCGTGGCCGCTGGAAGGCTTCGACCTCGCCATAGGGAAAGTGCCCCGTCAGCAGAAAATAGAGCGTCACGCCTACCGCGTACAGATCCTGTTGCGCACTCGGTGGGTCGCCGCGAAAGGCTTCCGGGGCGAGGTAGCTCGGTGTGCCGGGCAATGTGGCAGGCGTGTCCTGCGAAAGCCCCGGACAATACGCCAGACCGAAATCCAGCAGCCGCAACTCCCCGTCGTCGCCCAGATGCAGATTCTCCGGCTTGATGTCGCGGTGCAGGATCTGCCGCCGATGCAGCAGCCCCACCGTCCGCAACAAGCGCTCGGCAATGTCTTGCCATTGCGCCAGGGGCAGTGGAGCGTTTTGTTGAAACAACTGCGCCAGCGTCGTCCCGGCATATTCCCGCATCACGTAGTACAAATGCTGGCGCTGATGGCCGGCATGGATTTCGGGAAAATGTCTGCCGGCGACACGTTTGAGGAACCATTCTTCCGAGAGCAAGGCCTGCCCGGCCTGGGGATCATCGGCCAGACGCGTCGGCAGGGTTTTCAGCAACCAGCGCCGACCTTGCCCATCAATGACTCGATAGAGCAGCGATTGCTGGCTCTTGCCGACAACGCCTTGCACCTGCCAGCCTTCGAACATCTGCCCGTTTTTCAACGGCGGCGGCAGTGGCCATTGCTGCAAATGAATCAATGCGTCACCGATGCTCGCCTCACCGACGGCATCGACCCGCACCAGCAAAGCACTGGCGTTGTCCTGACTGCCCGCCAGGTGCGCGGCGTTGACCAGCGTCTGTACGGCGCTGTCGAGATCCGGCTGGTCGCGCAGAATGGCCGCAATCGCGGTATCGCTCAGGGTCGACCACACGCCATCGCTGAGCAGCACGAAACACTCGCCCGCGCGCAGCTCACCATCAAGGAAATCCAGCACCAGATGCTGATCCAGCCCCAGCGCACGCTTGAGTACGTGTTGCATGCCCGGCTGCTCCCAGACGTGATCCTGGGAGATGCGCTGCAAGCGGTCGGCCTGCCAGCGATAGACCCGGCAATCGCCGACATGGGCGAGGGTAAAGCGCTGGCCACGCATGACCAAAGCGCTGACTGTGGTGAGCAGCGGTTGCCCACCGCCGTTGGCTTGCAACCAACGATTCTGCGCAATCAGCAAGCGCTCAAGTGCCTGCGCCACGCCCCAGGTTTGCGGTGTGGCGTAATAGTCGAGCGCCAGGGCCTGCAAGGTCGAGCGTGCAGCGAGTCCGCCATCGGCGCATTGGCTGACACCGTCGGCGATGGCGAACAGATAACCTTTGCTCGCTGCCAGCGCCGGAGCGGGCGTGACCAGACGCAAGGCGTCCTGATTCTCCGCGCGCGGGCCGGTGGCACTGGCCTGGGCAAAACTCAGTTGCAGGGCCATGGACTCTTCAGACCCGCGCCGCCGTCACCGCCGCCGACCCCCAGGTGGTTCTCCAGCGACGCTTGACCCCGTGCAGACCAAACCACGCCAGCACGCCAAGACTGGCGAACAACCACAGCGCCAATTGATAGCTGCCGGTGCTCTGTTTGATCGCACCCATGCCCGCCGCCAACGCAAAACCGCCGATACCGCCGGCCATGCCGATCAGCCCGGTCATGACGCCGATTTCCAGGCGAAAACGCTGGGGGACCAGTTGGAAAACCGCACCATTGCCTGCCCCTAAACCGAGCATGGTGCAGACGAAAAGCGCCAGCGCCGCGTAGGAACTTGGCAGGTTGAAACCAACAACCGCGATGCAAATAGCCGCGACGGTGTACATCGCCAGCAAGGTGCGGATGCCGCCGAAACGATCAGCCAGGGCGCCGCCCAGTGGCCGCATCAAACTGCCACCGAACACACAGGCCGCGGTGTAGTAACCGGCGGTCACCGGGCTCAAACCGTACTGATCGTTGAAGTAGCCGGGCAGGGCGCTCGCCAGGCCGATGAAACCACCGAAGGTGACGCTGTAGAAAAACATGAACCACCAACTGTCACGGTCGCCAAGGGCTTTGAAGTAGTCAGCCATGGCTTTGGGTTTTGGCCGCTGGGGGGCGTTTTTCGCCAGCAAGGTGAACAGCACCAGTGTCAGGATCAACGGAATAAGGGCGAAACCGAAGACGTTGCTCCAGCCGAAGGATGCAGCCAGTACCGGGGCGATCAGTGCCGCGAACACGGTGCCGGAGTTACCCGCACCGGCAATGCCCATGGCTTTGCCCTGATGCTGCGGCGGATACCACTGCGACGCCAATGGCAGGGCCACGGCAAACGACGCGCCGGCCATACCGAGGAACAGGCCCAGTATCAACGCCTGTTCGTAGCTATGAATGCCAAGTTTCCAGGCGCCGAACAGTGCACAGATCACGATGACCTGGCCGATCATTCCGGCAGTTTTTGGTGACAGGCGATCGGCGAGCATGCCCATCACAAAGCGCAGTACGGCGCCAGCGAGGATCGGTGTGGCGACGACGAGGCCGCGTTGTTGAGTGGTCAGGTGCAGGTCGCCGGCGATCTGCACCGCCAACGGGCCGAGCAGGTACCAGACCATGAAGCTCAGGTCGAAATAGAGGAAGGCTGCGAACAGGGTCGGGGTATGGCCGGATTTCCAGAAGCTTGAATTCATCGCGCACCTCAGCTGAAAAGAGTCTCGAAAGGAGTCATGCACAGCAGGTGGGGCGCCGCCACGGCCGCACCACCGACCCCGGTCTGTGGGGCCAAAACGAAAAAACGCCGCTACCTGACTCGCCGGGAGGGGCGAACGGGTGAGCGACGTCTTTGTCGAGGGTGGGGCAACCGCCGTTGGTTACCTGTGTTGAATGCCTAGCCAGATTTGTGCCAACAGGTTGAGATCAAGGTACGCCCGCTCGCGATATCGGTTTCAGCCCAGCAACTCACTCATGGCAATGATCTGCTCCGCCACCTGAATCAGCTTCTGCTGGCGGCTCATGGCCTGGCGGCGCATCAGGGTGTAGGCCTCTTCCTCGTTGCAGTCCTTCATCTTCATCAACAAACCCTTGGCCAGTTCGATGCGCTTGCGTTCTGCCAGTTGCTGGTCGCGGGCCTGAAGTTGCGCGCGCAAGGCCTGATCGCTCTCGAAGCGGGCCATGGCCACATCAAGAATCGGCTGCAACCGTTGTGCGTGAATACCTTCGACGATGTAGGCACTGACCCCGGACTTGATCGCCTGACGCATCACGCTGGGGTCATGTTCGTCGGTGAACATCACAATCGGCCTTGGCTGGTCGCGGCTGACCAGTACCACTTGCTCCATGACATCGCGACTGGGTGACTCGGTATCGATCAGAATCACGTCCGGGCGCACTGTTTCGACGCGCGCGGGCAGATCGATGGTCAGGCCGGACTCGTCGATTACCTCGAAACCCGCCTCGGTCAGCGCGGTCTTCAGACGTCCGACTTTTTTCGCCGTGTCGTTGATCAGCAGAATACGCAACATGTTCACGGTCTCCTGTCAGCGTCGGGCGAGAAGAGGAGCGTCGTCGCTCAGAGCGTGCAGCTTGAAACTGCGGGCGTAACCGGCCGGGTCGCTGCCGTCCCAGACTTTGCCGTCGAGCAACTCGCTGCTGCGCATGTCCGTAGCCCACGCGGCAACGCCCACGGCGGTCGCGGCTTCACGGTAGATGTCGAGTTGTTGAACCTGGCGGGCGACGGCGAGGTAATCCGGATCTTCGCGCAGCAACCCCCAGCGGCGGAACTGAGTCATGAACCACATGCCGTCGGACAGGTACGGCAAATTGACTTCGCCCTTGCCGTGAAAGCGCAAGCCGTGAGGATCTTGCCAGCGATTGCCCAAGCCGTCGGCATAGTCACCGAGAAAGCGCGGTTCGATACACGACGTCGGCGCGTCCAGGTATTGCGGCGCGCTGAGCAACTGCGCAGTGCTGCGGCGATTCTGCGGGCTTTGTTCGATAAAACGACTGGCTTCAAGGATCGCCATCACCAACGCCCGCGCGGTGTTGGGGTATTGCTCGACAAAGGCACGGGTGCAGCCGAGAACCTTCTCCGGGTGATCGGGCCAGATGGTCTGGCTGGTGGCCAATGTAAAACCAAGATCCTGCTGTACCGCGCTGGCTGCCCACGGCTCCCCGACGCAAAAACCATCGATGCGCCCGGCTTGCAGGTGCGCGACCATTTGCGGTGGCGGCACCACCACGCTCTCAACATCCTGCAACGGATGAATGCCCTGGCTCGCCAGCCAGTAATAAAGCCACATCGCGTGAGTGCCGGTGGGGAACGTCTGGGCGAAGGTCAGTTTTGCGCGGCTTTGGTGCGCATGACGATCCAGTGCTTCAGGACTGGTCACGCCGAGGTTTTGCAGACCGTGGGACAGGTTGAGACTTTGGCCGTTCTGATTCAGGCCCATCAGCACTGCCATGTCGGTCGAAGCAACACCGCCGATGCCCAGGTGCACCGCGTAAATCAGCCCGTAGAGGCTGTGGGCGGCGTCGAGTTCGCCGCTGACCAGTTTGTCGCGCAAATTGGCCCACGACGTCTGGCGTTTCAGGTTCAGGGTCAGCCCATAAGGTTGGGCAAAGCCCTGAGTGGCAGCGACGACCACGGAGGCGCAATCGCTCAGGGCCATGAAACCCAGGTTGATTGCGCTTTTTTCCGGGGCATCACTGCCGTTGACCCAGGCCAGCGGCCCGACGGAGGGTTCATTCATCGAGTGCACCTGCAAAAGCCGCCTTCAAAAAAAACGCCGTCCCAGGCTTTGCGCAGGCAAAACCCGAGGACGACGCCATTGTCATTGCCCGCACGCCGCCGTTGGCCTGTGAGCTGATGACGATGAAAGTGCAAGGCATATGCCAGTCACCACGATTTGCGTGTGCGCCTCGCGCGGCAGGTCGATGCACGGCTATAATCGCCGCCTCTTTTCGCCGCCCGAGTCATCGCCGCCCATGTATTCCCTGGCCCGTCAGCTGTTGTTCAAACTTTCCCCGGAAACCTCCCACGATCTGTCGCTGGATCTGATCGGCGCGGGTGGGCGTTTGGGCCTCAATGGCTTGCTGTGCAAGGCACCGGCGAAGATGCCGGTGACGGTCATGGGGCTGGAGTTCCCGAACCCGGTGGGTCTGGCGGCCGGTCTGGACAAGAACGGCGCGGCCATCGACGGCTTCGCGCAACTGGGTTTCGGTTTTGTCGAAATCGGCACCGTGACTCCACGCCCACAGCCAGGCAACCCGAAACCACGGATTTTCCGCCTGCCGGAAGCCGAGGCGATCATCAATCGCATGGGCTTCAACAACCTCGGTGTCGATAACCTGCTGGCGCGCGTCGCAGCGGCCAAATACAAAGGCGTGCTGGGCATCAACATTGGCAAGAACTTCGACACCCCGGTCGAGCGTGCCGTGGACGATTATCTGATCTGCCTGGACAAAGTCTACGCCCACGCCAGTTACATCACGGTCAACGTCAGCTCGCCGAACACCCCGGGTCTGCGCAGTTTGCAGTTCGGTGATTCGCTCAAACAGTTGCTGGCCGACCTGGCCACGCGCCGCGCCGAACTGGCGTTGCGTCATGGCAAACATGTGCCGCTGGCGATCAAGATCGCTCCGGACATGACTGACGAAGAAACTGCGCAGGTCGCGCAAGCGTTGATCGAAACCGGGATGGACGCGGTGATTGCGACCAATACCACCCTGAGCCGTGTGGGTGTTGAAGGCATGGAGCATGGTGATGAGGCGGGTGGTCTGTCGGGCGCGCCGGTGCGAGACAAGAGCACGCACACGGTGAAGGTGCTGGCGGGTGAGTTGGGTGGTCGTTTGCCGATCATTGCCGCTGGCGGTATCACGCAAGGCAAACATGCGGCTGAGAAGATCACGGCCGGTGCGAGCCTGGTGCAGATTTATTCTGGCTTCATCTATAAAGGCCCGGCGTTGATTCGTGAGTCGGTCGACGCCATCGCTGCCCTGCGCTGATTTCGCAGGTTATGTGGTCCAGCACAAAAAATGATCATTCAGGCATAAAAAAGGGCTCCTCGAAGGAGCCCCTGGGCCGCAGCCCGCCGTCCGGGAAGGACGTGCGTGGTTAATGCGTTAAACATTCAGATTGTCGTGTCGGAGTAAATGCCCTGTGTCAGCCGACGGCGTGAAGTTCGTTGAGTCTGTGGATTCCCGCAGTGCCGGTCATACCGTCCCAGTTGTCGCCGCGTCCTTCTCGCCAGCCGTTGATCCAGGCTTGGCGTACCGACGGTAGAGTAAATGGGCAAAGCTCACGGGATTTTCCACCAACGCCATATTGATATCCGCGCAAAAATGCTCTTTCCAACGGATCACGCTTAAGTCTTCTCATAGGGTGTTTCCCTCACTTGTTGACTGTTCTTGACGCGTTGACCTCAATCGAGGTCTGGCAGAAAACTCCTGCCGTTGGCGGCTCGCTGCCGGCGTGGCGAGCCAAGGTGTTGACGCCGTTTCAACGTCAACCTGTGCTCAGTTCTAACCAATGAGTCACACCGATGGAATGATCGTTTTGTCATAAGCACGTAACAAAAATAGTGCTATTGCCATAAGTACCGACGGGTTTCATGGGTGTTCTTTAGGCAAACCCCGGTATGATCGGCTCCGCGCTGGATGATGGGGTTAATTCTTTAGTGAGAATGACCCACGTTTAGCGTCAGGTACTATTCGACGAAGGGTCGTTTTACGGCAATTTGTTTCACCACGTTTTTATCTGTCCTTGCATCTAAGCTCTTTTAACCCGAGCAGCGGGGATGGAATGGCACACCTTCGTGCCACGCGGGCGTTCTTTTAGAAAAGCGCCTGATTGAAAACCGGATCGGCAATGCGTTGCCGATTCACTAGCCAAAGGCTCTGGAAAAACCATGTCCGATCGTTTCGAACTCTTCCTCACTTGCCCCAAAGGCCTTGAAGGCCTGCTCATCGAGGAAGCCGTCGGGCTTGGCCTTGAAGACGCCCGCGAGCACACGTCCGCCGTGCGTGGCATGGCGACCATGGAAACCGCTTATCGCCTGTGCCTCTGGTCGCGTCTGGCTAACCGTGTGCTGCTGGTGCTCAAGCGTTTTCCGATGAAAGACGCTGAAGACCTGTACCACGGCGTGCTCGACGTCGAGTGGCAGGACCACATGCTCAGCGACGGCACCCTGGCCGTTGAATTCAGTGGACACGGCTCGGGTATCGACAACACCCACTTCGGCGCCTTGAAAGTCAAAGACGCCATTGTCGACAAACTGCGTACCCCGCAGGGCGATCGCCCGAGCATCGACAAGCTGAACCCGGATCTGCGCATTCACCTGCGTCTGGATCGCGGCGAAGCCATTCTGTCCCTCGACCTTTCCGGCCACAGCCTGCACCAGCGCGGCTATCGCTTGCAGCAGGGCGCGGCGCCGTTGAAGGAAAACCTCGCGGCGGCGATTCTGATCCGTTCCGGTTGGCCGCGCATTGCGGCTGAAGGCGGCGCGCTGGCTGACCCGATGTGCGGTGTCGGTACGTTCCTCGTCGAAGCCGGCATGATCGCCGCCGATATGGCGCCGAACCTGCGTCGTGAGCAGTGGGGCTTCACCGCGTGGCTCGGTCACGTCCCGGCGCTGTGGAAGAAACTCCACGAAGAAGCTTCCCAGCGTGCCGCTGCCGGTCTGGCCAAGACGCCGCTGTGGATTCGCGGTTACGAAGCGGACCCGCGCCTGATTCAACCGGGCCGCAACAACGTTGAACGTGCGGGTTTAAGCGAGTGGATCAAGATCTACCAGGGCGAAGTCGCGACGTTCGAGCCGCGTCCGGATCAGAACCAGAAAGGTCTGGTGATCTGCAACCCGCCGTACGGCGAGCGTCTGGGTGACGAAGCCAGCCTGCTTTACCTCTACCAGAACCTCGGCGAGCGCCTGCGTCAGGCCTGCCTGAACTGGGAAGCGGCGGTGTTCACCGGCGCGCCGGATCTGGGCAAGCGCATGGGCATTCGCAGCCACAAGCAGTATTCGTTCTGGAACGGTGCGCTGCCGTGCAAGCTGCTGTTGATCAAAGTGCTGCCGGATCAGTTTGTCACCGGTGAGCGTCGCACACCGGAACAGCGTCAGGCCGAGCGTGAGCAAGCCGCTTACGATCAAACCCCGGACGAGCCACAAGAGCGCAAATTCAACAAGAACGGCAATCCGATCAAACCGACGCCAGCCCCAGCACCAGTGATCGAGCAGCCGCGCTTGAGCGAAGGCGGGCAGATGTTTGCCAACCGTCTGCAAAAAAACCTCAAGGCCATGAGCAAGTGGGTCAAGCGCGAAGGCATTGATTGCTACCGCGTCTACGATGCCGACATGCCTGAGTATTCGATGGCCATCGACCTGTACCACGATTGGGTGCATGTCCAGGAATACGCGGCGCCGAAGTCCATCGACCCGGAAAAGGCCTCGGCCCGCATGTTCGATGCCCTGGCGGCGATTCCGCAGGCGCTGAACGTCGACAAGAACCGCGTGGTGGTCAAGCGCCGCGAACGCCAGAGCGGCACCAAGCAGTACGAGCGCCAGAGCGCACAGGGCAAGTTCAACGAAGTCAGCGAGGGCGGCGTGAAGTTGCTGGTCAACCTCACCGACTACCTCGACACCGGCCTGTTCCTCGACCACCGGCCGATCCGCATGCGCATTCAGAAAGAGGCTGCCGGCAAGCGCTTCCTCAATCTGTTCTGCTACACCGCGACGGCCAGCGTCCACGCGGCCAAGGGCGGTGCACGCAGCACCACCAGCGTTGACCTGTCGAAGACTTACCTCGATTGGGCGCGCCGTAACCTGTCGCTGAACGGCTACTCGGACAAGAACCGTCTGGAGCAGGGCGATGTGATGGCGTGGCTGGAGAACTGCCGGGACGAGTACGACCTGATCTTCATCGATCCACCGACTTTCTCCAACTCCAAGCGCATGGAAGGGATTTTCGACGTGCAGCGTGATCAGGTGCAGTTGATCGACCTGGCCATGGCTCGCCTGGCGCCGGGGGGCGTGCTGTACTTCTCCAACAACTTCCGCAAGTTCGAGTTGGAGGAGAATTTGACCGAGCGTTATGCGGTCGAGGAAATCAGCGCGCAGACCCTTGATCCGGATTTCGCCCGTAACACCAAGATTCACCGCGCCTGGAAAATCACGGCTCGTTGACGCTTGGAAAGATTGGATCCACAGAGCCTTGATTTTTAAAGGCTCTTGGATTCTCTCAGTGCTAGCCAAATTAGTGGCTAATAGCTATAACTCACTCATGGCCAATGGCGTTTTCCGCAATAGTGGCGTAGTGAGTGGCCCTTATGTCGTTGCACCCCGTGCGCCCGAAGATTCTGGGTTTTATCAGCGAAGACGTCTCGGCCTGGCTGGTCGCGATGCTGGTATTGCTCGCCGGCGGGATTCTCACGGGGCTGCTCGCCTGGGCGACCCTCAATCAGTTGCAGCAACAATTGCATCAGCGTTTTCAACTGCTGGCCAATGAACGCTACAGCCGCATCGAAGAGCGCTTTCAGGATCAGGAACAGCGCCTGGACGGCTTGCGCCGCTTCTTCGTCAACTCCCAATCGGTGTCCCGCGCCGAGTTCGATGGTTATGCCAAGCCCCTGCTGTTGCGCACTCAAGCCTATTCCTATGCCCCTCGCGTGCCGCGTGCACAGCGACTTGCGCTGGAGCAGGCGGTCCGTGACGAGGGCTTGAGCACCTTTACCTTTCGCGAACTGAGCGCCGACGGCCAGTTGCAAGTGGCGGGGGATCGCGCCGAGTACGTGCCGGTGCTCTACACCCAGACCCAGAGTCGCTTGCCGGCCCCGTTGGGTTATGACCTGCTGGCGCAGCCGCTGCGCCGTGCAACGCTGGAGCGCGCCGATCACACCGGCCGTATGGCCGTCTCGCAACCGTTGCATCTGGTCAGCATCGAGCCGGCCTATGCGCGGGGAGTATTGCTGCTGGCGCCGGTCAACCGCGCAGGCGCGCCGGGCGCAATGCCGCAAGGCTACGTCATGGCGGTGATCAGCATGCGTCAGTTGCTCGCGGACGGGTTGCCTGAAGAAAACCATGATTTCCTGACGGTGCGCATTCTCGACCTCTCCACCGCCGAGCAACACGAGGTGCTGTACGAATCGGCGAACAAACCCGGGGCGAGCGATCTGGAATCGACCCGGCTGTTGCGCCTGGCTGACCACGACTATCAGGTTGAAATGCAGCCCAGCGAAGCGTTCCTGCAGGCCAATCACTCCTCCATCAGCAGCCTGGTGGTACTGGGGGCGATGCTCAGTCTTTTGCTCAGTGCCTTGCTCTACGTACTGGTCAGTCAGCGTCAACGAGCCCTGCGCCTGGTCGAGCAACGCACCCGGGAACTGCATGCCCGCGAGCAGGAGCTGCGCGGCGCCCACGGCCAGTTGCGTGGCGTGCTGAATGCCGCCACGCAAGTAGCGATTATCGCCACTGATTTGCGCGGCGTGATCAACACTTTCAACCCGGGTGCGGAACAGATGCTGGGCTACAGCAGCGCCGATGTCGTCGGCCACATGACCCTGGAAAACCTGCACCTTACGCGTGAGTTGACGGCGCGCTCTGCCGAGTTGAGCGCGCGCTATGGCAAGACCATTCCGACCTGTCAGGCGATGTTGGTCGAGGGGGGAGAAGTGGGCGGTCACGAAGCGCGTGAATGGACGCTGGTACGCCACGACGGCAGTCATTTGCCGGTGAACATGCTCGCAACACCGGTTCTCGATGAGCAAGGCCTTTGGGTCGGGCATCTGGCGATCTGCATCGACATCACCGAACGCAAGCGGGTGCACGAGGCACTGGCGGCGCGGGACGTGTTGTTAAAGAAGCTCAGTGCCCATGTCCCGGGCGGCATCTATCAATTCAAAATGGAGTTCGGTGGGCGTTTCAGCGTGATCTACGCCAGCGACGGCATCCGGGAAATCTACGAACTTGAGCCGGACGTGCTGTTGCTCGACGCCGAGGCGGTCTTTTCTCGCATTCACCCGCAGGACATCACCCGCGTGCGCAAATCGATTCGTGCGTCGGCTGAAAACCTCAGCCCATGGCGCGAGGAGTACCGCGTGCAGTTACCCGAGCGCGGCGTGCGCTGGGTTCGCGGTGAAGCGACGCCCGAAGAGCTGCCGGGCGGGGGCGTGCTGTGGCACGGCTACATTTCAGACATTTCCGACCTCAAGCGAGTGCAGGAGGAACTGCGAGCACTGTCGGTGACAGATTCGTTGACCGGCATTCACAACCGTCGCTACTTCCAGGAACGACTGACCAGCGAAATGGCTCGGGTTGAGCGGGGTGGGGGTGAGCTGTCGGTGATCATGCTCGACATCGATCATTTCAAGCGCATCAACGACCAGTATGGTCACGCGGTGGGTGATCGGGTGCTGCAAGCCGTGTGCGAGCGTATTGGCCACCGGTTGCGGCGTACGGATGTGTTTTGCCGCTTGGGTGGTGAGGAGTTCATGGTGCTGTGTCCGGACATCGACGGTGAACACGCGTACAGGTTGGCCGTGAAGTTGTGGCAGGGCCTTCGCAGCGCGCCGGTGGATGTGGTTGGCGTGGTCACCGCGAGTTTCGGTATCGCCAGTTGGCGACCGGGAGAGGGGGCTGATTCGCTATTGCTGCGCGCGGATTCAGGGGTTTACGCGGCGAAGCAGGGCGGACGGGATCGTGTCGAGCGGCAGATGAATTAAACCTGTGGGCGCTAATCCCCAGCGGGAGCGGGCTTGCTCGTGAAGGCGCAATGTCAGTCAATAGCGTTCTGGCTGAACTGACGTCTTCGCGGGCAAGCCTGCGCCCACAGGTTCGGCAGTGTGCTTACAGCACGGAAGCGGTCTGCGCCGTTTTCGGCTGGCGATACAGATCCAGCAGCACCTGATCCAGCACCGACGACGCACCAAACGGCGCTTTGTCGTTGAGGATCGCCACCACCGCCCAGGTGTTGCCGTTGACGTCGCGGCTGAAGCCGGCAATCGCCCGCACAGTGTTCAGAGTGCCGGTCTTGATGTGGGCTTCGCCGCGCATGGCGGTGGTCTTCAGACGTTTACGCATGGTGCCGTCGGTACCGGCGATCGGCAGCGAGCTGATGTACTCGGCGGCGTACGGGCTATGCCAGGCCGCTTGTAGCATGTTCGCCATTTCACGGGCGCTGACCCGTTCGGCACGGGACAGACCAGAGCCGTTCTCCATCACCAGGTGCGGCGCGGTAATGCCTTTCTTTGCCAGCCACTGACGCACCACGCGCTGAGCGGCTTTGGCATCGTCACCGTCGGCGTCGTTACGGTACTTCTGGCCCAAGCTTAGGAACAGTTGCTGGGCCATGGTGTTGTTACTGTATTTATTGATGTCGCGGATGATTTCCGCCAGGTCCGGCGAATAAGCGCGGGCCAGCAGTTTGGCGTTGCTTGGGGTGGACGCCAGACGATTCTTGCCCTGAATGCTGCCACCCAGTTCTTTCCAGATCGCCCGAACGGCGCCGGCGGTGTAAGTCGCATGGTCGAGCAGCGACAGGTAAGTCTGCGAGCTGCAACCGTCACCCAATTGGCCGGCGACGGTCACGGTCACGCTGCCATCAGCCTGCGGCACCGGGTTGTAACGCACACCGCCGGTGCATTGCTTGGAATTGAGGGCTTTGACGGTGTTTTCGATGTGGATGCTGGCAATCGGCGGTTCCACCGAGATCAGCACCCGGCCACCGTCATTGCGCGCCACGAAGCGCAAGGCCTTGAGGTTGACCAGCAGCGAATCGGGCTTGACCAGAAACGGCTTGTTCTGATCGTTGCCGTCATCGTTGAATTCCGGCAGTTGCGGCTGCACGAAGAAGTTGCGGTCCAGCACCAGATCACCAGTGATCTGGGTCACGCCGTTGGCGCGCAAGTCGCGCATCAGCAGCCAGAGTTTTTCCATGTTCAGCTTGGGATCGCCGCCGCCCTTGAGGTACAGGTTGCCATTGAGGATGCCGCCGCTCAGGTCGCCGTCGGTGTAGAACTCGGTTTTCCATTGATGGTTGGGGCCGAGCATTTCCAGCGCCGCGTAAGTCGTGACCAGCTTCATGGTCGAGGCCGGGTTGACCGATACGTCAGCGTTGAACACGGTCGGGGTACCCGGGCCGTCGAGCGGCACCATCACCAGCGACAAAGCGCTGGGCTGCAACTTGCTGGCCTTGAGCGCTTTTTCGACGTTGGGGGTGAGGGCGGTATTGATCGTGGCAGCAGAAACAGGCAGGGCCAATGGCAGAAGAAGGCCGGCGAGAAATAGAGGACGCAACGATTTGATCATATGAAATAAAACCCTGCAGAAGAGGGGAAAAAAGGCGAGGACATGGATGAAAAAGCCCTCAGTGGTCATGAAAGTGTCGGCATTATGCCCCAAGGTGTTACCGCTTGTGCCGTGCTGGAGGCGGCCAACGGCTTATTTTTTTACAGGCGGTCGGGCGCTGTGTCCACAGAGGCGGGCAATTGACGTTTTAAACTGGTAAAGTGCCGGCCGTTATTACTTAAGAGGATTGTTCCAATGGCGACTAACCGTTCCCAGCGTCTGCGCAAAAAACTGTGCGTTGATGAATTTCAAGAGCTGGGTTTCGAACTGAACCTGGACTTCAAAGAAGACTTGTCCGAAGAAGCCATTGACGCGTTCCTAGAAGCCTTCATCAAAGAAGCCATGGAAGCCAACGGTCTGGGTTATGTTGGCGGCGACGACTTCGGTCTGGTATGCCTGCAGAAGCGTGGCTCGGTCAACGAAGAGCAGCGCGCTGCTGTTGAAGCCTGGCTGAAAAACCGTAGCGAACTGACCGGTATGACCGTCAGCCCGCTGCTGGACGTTTGGTATCCGGAAAAGCCGATCAACGCGGCTAAGTGATACTGAAAAAAACGGCGACCTTCGGGTCGCCGTTTTTTTATGCCTGGGTTTTGCGCCCGTTGAGGATCAGCAAGGTCACCACCCCCGCCACAATCCCCCAAAACGCCGAACCGATGGAAAACAGCGTCAGCCCCGACGCCGTGACCATAAAGGTGATCAGCGCCGCTTCACGTTCCTTCACTTCGCTCATGGCGATGCTCAGCCCGTTGATGATCGAGCCAAACAGTGCCAGCGCAGCAATCGACAGCACCAATTCTTTGGGTAGTGCCGCAAACAACGCCGCCAATGTGGCGCCGAATACGCCGGCAATCCCGTAGAAAATTCCGCACCAGACTGCGGCGGTATAACGCTTGTTGCGATCCTCATGGGCGTGCGGCCCGGTGCAGATCGCCGCGCTGATGGCCGCGAGGTTGATGCCGTGGGAACCGAACGGCGCCAGCAGCAGCGAGGCGATGCCGGTGGTGGTGATCAGTGGCGAGGCCGGGACGGTGTAGCCGTCGGCGCGTAGCACGGCGATGCCGGGCATGTTCTGCGAGGTCATCGCCACCACGAACAGCGGGATGCCGATGCTGATGGTCGCCGCGAGCGAGAAGTGCGGCGTGGTCCACACCGGCGTCGCCACTTCCAGATGGAAACCGCTGAAATCCAGCAGGCCCATGAAGCCCGACAGCGCGGTGCCGATCAGCAGCGCGGCGAGCACCGCGTAACGTGGCGACAGGCGCTTGACCACTAGATAGGTGAAGAACATCCCCAGCACCAGCCCGGTGCGGTGTTGCGCGGCGACGAAGATTTCGCTGCCGATCTTGAACAGAATCCCCGCCAGCAACGCCGCCGCCAGTGATGCCGGGATCTTTTTCACCAGGCGTTCGAAGCTGCCGGTCAGGCCGCAAATCGTCACCAGCACCGCGCAGGTGATGTAGGCGCCAATGGCCTCGCCATAGGTGACACCGCCAAGGCTGGTGATCAGCAGCGCCGCACCGGGCGTCGACCAGGCGATGGTGATGGGCGTGCGATAGCGCAGCGACAGACCGATCGAGCACACCGCCATGCCGATCGAAATCGCCCAGATCCACGAGGAAATCTGCCCGCTGCTCAAACCCGCCGCTTGCCCGGCCTGGAACATCAGCACCAGTGAACTGGTGTAGCCGGTCATCATCGCGATAAAACCGGCGACGATAGCCGATGGCGAAGTATCGGCGAGAGGGCGCAGCCGGGTGTAGGTGGCGTCGTTCATGACGGCGGTGTTCCTTATACAGATGAAGATGTGCGCAATTACCCTGAACCCCTGTGGGAGTTGTGTTCTGGCTGCGGATTCTGCGAACAAGCCTAAACTCAAACGTAACGGATCGTTGCAATACAGCCGAGGTCACAAACAGCCATACAGTCGTGTTGCCACCATCCATTGTGTACAATCGCGCTGTTTTTTACGCGATACTTGCCAGCGACCTACTGTGCCGTATTACAGTCACGGTCTATTCGCCGCAGTTCTCCCGACTCGAGTGCCCATGAACGAACAGTTGCAACCCCTCAAGAAACAACCGCGAGCAGGCAAAGCCGGCCGCAGCGGCACCCAGGACGATATTGTCTACGCGCATATCTTCGAGGCCATCCTCGAACAGCGTCTGGCGCCCGGCACCAAGTTGAGCGAAGAAGCGCTGGGGGAGATCTTCGGGGTCAGCCGCACCATAATTCGCCGCGCGCTGTCGCGTCTGGCCCATGAAGGTGTGGTGCTGTTGCGACCCAACCGTGGCGCCGTGGTTGCCAGCCCGAGCGTTGAAGAAGCCCGCCAGGTGTTCATGGCACGGCGTCTGGTCGAGCGTGCGATCACTGAACTGGCGGTGCAACACGCCACCGCCGAGCAGATCGCAGAACTTCGTCAGATGGTCAATGACGAGCGCGACAGCTTCTCCCGTGGTGATCGCGGCGCCGGTATTCGTCTTTCGGGTGAATTCCACCTGAAACTCGCCGAAGCGGCAAAGAATGCTCCGCTGATCAGTTTTCAGCGCAGCCTGGTTTCGCAGACTTCGCTGATCATTGCCCAGTACGAAAGCGGCAACCGCTCGCATTGCTCCTACGACGAGCACACCCAGTTGATCGACGCCATCGAAGCGCGCAACGCTGAGCTGGCGGTGGACTTGATGATGCACCACATGGACCACATCGACAGCAAGCTCAACCTCGATGAGGAGAGTGCGTCGGATGACCTGCATGCGGTGTTCTCGCATTTGTTGCAGACCAAGAAGCCGGGGCGTCCTGCGGCCAAGCTCTAAAGTAGACCGAGTCACTCCCTTCGCGAGCAGGCTCCCACAGGGGAATGCATTTCAAATGTGGGAGCGGGCTTGCTCGCGAAGGTGTACTGACAGGCAATAAAAATCCCCCGGGGTGAGCACCTCCGGGGGATTTTTTATGCCTGAAAGACTTAGCGCTGATGCACCAAAGCACCCGCCGCATACGTCTGCTGCACCGTCCGGTCGTCGCCCAGCGTCATCAACACAAACAACGTCTCGGCAATGTTGTTGGCCTGCTTCAAGCGATAGCTGAGCAACGGCGTGGCGTTGTAGTCCAGTACCAGGAAGTCGGCATCACTGCCCGGTTTCAGATTGCCGATCTTGTCTTCCAGGCGCAGTGCCCGCGCGCCGCCCAGGGTCGCCAGGTACAGCGACTTGAACGGACTCAAGCGCGCACCTTGCAGTTGCATCACTTTGTAGGCTTCGTTCAGGGTTTGCAGCAGCGAGAAACTGGTGCCGCCGCCGACGTCAGTACCGAGGCCGACGTTCAGCTTGTGCTTCTCGGCCATCGGCAGGTTGAACAAGCCGCTGCCGAGGAAGAAGTTCGAGGTCGGGCAGAACGAGATCGCCGAGCCGGTTTGCGCCAGCCGTGCGCATTCGTCGTCACACAGGTGCACGCCATGAGCGAATACCGAGCGCTCGCCGAGCAAGTTGTAGTGATCGTAAACGTCCAGGTAGCCCTTGCGCTCCGGGAACAGTTCCTTGACCCACTCGATTTCCTTGAGGTTCTCGCTGATGTGGGTCTGCATGTACAGCTCGGGGTATTCGGTCAGCAGTTGCCCCGCCAGCCCAAGCTGTTCCGGGGTACTGGTCGGGGCGAAACGCGGCGTGACCGCATAGTGCAGACGACCCTTGCCGTGCCAGCGCTCGATCAGTGCCTTGCTTTCGACGTAGCTCGATTCGGCGGTGTCGGTCAGGTAGTCCGGCGCATTGCGATCCATCATCACTTTGCCGGCGATCATGCGCAGGTCAAGCTTCTCGGCCGCCTCGAAGAAAGAGTTCACTGACTGCGGGTGCACGCTGCCGAACACCAGCGCGGTGGTGGTGCCGTTGCGCAGCAGTTCCTTGATGAAGATATCGGCCACATCATCGGCGTGAGCTTTGTCACCGAACTGGCTTTCGCACGGGAAGGTGTAAGTGTTGAGCCAGTCCAGCAGTTGCTCGCCGTAGGCACCGACCATGCCGGTCTGCGGCAGGTGGATGTGAGTGTCGATGAAGCCCGAAGTGATCAGCGCGTCCTGATACTGGGTGATCTCGATGTCTGCCGGCAGGGTCGGCAGCAGTTCGCTGGCGTGGCCGAGGGCGCTGATCTTGCCGCCATCGACCACCAGCAGGCCGTCCTCGAAATATTCGTAGGAGGCTTCGATCCCGACTTCGGCGGGGTCGGCGATGCTGTGCAGGATGGCGGCGCGGTAGGCTTTGCGAGTCAGAGGCATGAGGGTTCTCTAATCAGTTTGAGGCTTTGAGTTTGGTGGCCTGACTGCGGCGCGATACGGGCAGCAGTTTGGCAATCGGCTCGGCGCTGGCGCTGTGCTGGCCGAAATTGGCGTTATAGGTGGCGATGATTTCGCCGGCGATGGAGATGGCGATTTCCACAGGCAGTTTGCCTTTGACTTCGCCGATGCCCATCGGGCAGCGCATGCGTTGCACGACGCTGGGGTCGAAACCGCGATCACGCAGGCGATGTTCGAACTTGACCCGTTTGGTCTTCGAACCGATCAGGCCGAACCAGGTGAAGTCGTTGCGCTTGAGGATTGCGGCGGTCAGCTCCAGATCAAGCTGATGGTTGTGGGTCATGACGATGCAGTAGCTGCCGGCGGGCAGGTCATCGATTTCATCCACGGGCTCTTCGGCGACGATTTTACGCACGCCGTGGGGAATCTGTTCGGGGAACTCCGCCTCCCGCGAGTCGATCCAGCGCACCCGGCACGGCAGGCTGGCGAGCAACGGCACCAAAGCACGGCCAACGTGGCCGGCGCCGAACACCGCGATCTGCGCCTGTACCTGGCCCATCGGTTCGAACAGCAACACGGTGGCGCCGCCGCAGCACTGGCCGAGGCTAGCGCCGAGGCTGAAGCGCTCCAGATGAGTGTCTTGCTTGCCGCTGGCGAGCATGTCGCGGGCGATCTGCATGGCTTTGTATTCCAGATGCCCGCCACCGATGGTGTCGAAGCTCTGGTTCGCGCTGATCACCATCTTCGAGCCGGCATTGCGTGGCGTCGAGCCGAGTTCTTCGATGATCGTCACCAGAACGCAGGGTTCGCCCTGGTTCTGCAGGTCGGCGAGGGCGTCGATCCAGTTGTACATAGTCACCTCGACATCTGTGTTGTCTGTTCAGTCGTCTTCGCGAGCAAGCCCGCTCTCACATTTGGAATGCATTTTCCTGTGGGAGCGGGCTTGCTCGCGAATGGCGCGCCTCGGTCTAGAGCGAAGCCAGCTCGGTCTCTGTTTCTACCGCTTTCACAGTCTTGAGCTGGCGCATCTGCTCGCACCCCCACAGCACCCGCTCAGGGGTCGCCGGTGCATCGACTTTCGGTTGATGCTTGTAGTCACCGAGGCTCGCCACGGCGTCCTTGATCGCGCACCACGCGGCAATCCCGAGCATGAACGGCGGCTCGCCCACAGCCTTGGAGTGGAACACGGTGTCTTCCGGGTTCTTGCGGTTTTCCACCAGTTTCACCCGCAGGTCCAGCGGCATGTCCGCCACGGCCGGGATCTTGTAGCTGGCGGGGCCGTTGGTCATCAGCTTGCCTTTGTTATTCCAGACCAGTTCTTCCATGGTCAGCCAGCCCATGCCCTGGACGAAACCGCCTTCCACCTGACCTATGTCGATGGACGGGTTCAGCGAGGCGCCGACGTCGTGGAGGATGTCGGTGCGCAGCATCTTGTACTCGCCGGTCAGGGTGTCAACGATCACTTCGCAGCACGCCGCGCCGAAGGCGAAGTAGTAGAACGGGCGGCCACGGGCCTGGCTGCGGTCATAGTAGATTTTCGGGGTCTTGTAGAACCCGGTGCTCGACAGCGAGACCTGATTGAAATACGCCTGCTGGATCAGCGCTTCGAAGGTCAGGATGTGGTCGCGCACACGCACATGGCCATTGTGGAATTCGACGTCTTCTTCGCTGACCTTGTATTGGCGTGCGGCGAATTCGATCAGGCGTCGCTTGATGATCTCGGCGGCGTTCTGCGCGGCCTTGCCGTTGAGGTCGGCACCGCTGGAGGCAGCGGTCGGCGAGGTGTTCGGCACCTTGTCGGTGTTGGTTGCGGTGATCTGCACGCGATCGATTTCGACCTGGAATACTTCGGCCACGACCTGCGCGACTTTGGTGTTCAAACCCTGGCCCATCTCCGTGCCGCCGTGGTTCAGGTGGATGCTGCCGTCGGTGTAGATGTGGATCAGCGCACCGGCCTGGTTCAGGAAGCTGGCGGTGAAGGAAATACCGAATTTCACCGGGGTCAGCGCCAGGCCTTTTTTCAGGATCGGGCTGTTGGCGTTGTAGCGACGGATCGCTTCGCGGCGTTCGTGATACTGGCTGCTTTCTTCCAGTTCAGCGGTCATTTCTTCGAGCATGTTGTGCTCGACGGTCTGGTAGTAGTGCGTGACGTTGCGTTCGGTCTTGCCGTAGTAGTTGGCCTTGCGCACGGCCAGCGGATCGAGGTTCAAGTGACGGGCAATCGCATCCATCACTTCTTCGATGGCAACCATGCCTTGCGGGCCACCGAAACCCCGGTACGCGGTGTTCGACGCGGTGTTGGTCTTGCAGCGATGACCGTTGATGGTCGCGTCGCCCAGGTAGTAGGAGTTGTCCGAGTGGAACATCGCCCGGTCAACAATCGAGGCAGACAAGTCCGGTGAGCAGCCGCAGTTGCCGGCCAGGTCCATGTTGATCCCGTGCAGGCGCCCGGTGCTGTCGAAGCCGACGTCGTACTCGACGTAGAACGGGTGACGCTTGCCGGTCATCAGCATGTCTTCAACGCGCGGCAGACGCATCTTTGTCGGCTGGCCGGTGAGGTGCGCGACCACCGCGCACAGGCATGCCGGGCTCGCGGCTTGCGTTTCCTTGCCACCGAAACCACCGCCCATGCGACGCATGTCGACGACGATTTTGTTCATCGACACGTCGAGCACTTCGGCGACCAGTTTCTGCACTTCGGTGGGGTTCTGCGTCGAGCAGTAGACGATCATGCCGCCGTCTTCGGTCGGCATTACCGAGGAGATCTGCGTCTCCAGGTAAAAGTGTTCCTGGCCGCCGATGTGCAGCGTGCCTTGAATGCGGTGTTCGGCAGTGGCCAAAGCACCGGCCGAATCGCCGCGCTGGTGGGTGTGGCTGTCGAGCACGAAGTGGCGTTTGCGCAGGGCTTCGACCACATCCAGCACCGGCTCCAGGTCTTCGTATTCGATGATCGCGGCCATTGCCGCTTTGCGCGCGGTTTCCAGATATTTCGCGGCGACGGCCAGCACCGGTTGACCGACGAACTGTACATCATCGATGGCCAACAACGGATCGCCCGGCATCAGCGGGCCGATGTCTTTCAGGCCCGGCACGTCCTGGTGGGTGATGGCGATGCGTACGCCTTCGAATTCATAGCAAGGCTTGGTGTCGATGCTGATGATTTTCGCGTGGGCGCGGTCCGACAGGCGTGCGTACAGGTGCAACTGGTTGGGGAATTCCAGGCGATCATCGATGTACTGCGCTTCACCGGACACATGCTTGGCGGCGCTGTCGTGTTTCACGCTACGGCCGACACCGGTGGTCAGGTCTTTGGCGAACAGTTCAGCCAGTTCAGCTTGGGTCTTCTCTACGGCGTGATGGTTAGACATAAGCGGTCACCCGAGTCTCGATGTGCGGTGTTTGCAGTTCGATGAAGTATTTGCGCAGCAGGTTCTGCGCGCTGAGCAGGCGATATTCCTTGCTGGCGCGGAAATCCGAGAGCGGTGTGAAGTCCTCGGCCAGCGCGGCGCAGGCGCGTTCGACCACGGCGTTGTTGAACGGCTGGCCGAGCAACACGGCTTCGCAATGGGCGGCGCGTTTCGGGATCGCCGCCATGCCGCCGAAGGCGACGCGGGCGTCAGTGATCACGCCGTTTTCGACGCGCAGGTTGAACGCGGCGCAGACGGCAGAGATGTCGTCGTCCAGACGTTTCGACACTTTGTAGGCGCGGAACAGCTGCTCGGCGCTGGCACGCGGGACGATGATCTTCTCGATGAACTCGCTTTCCTGACGCGCCGTGACGCGGTAATCGATGAAGTAGTCCTCAAGATTCAACGTGCGCCGGGTGTCACCTTTGCACAGCACGATCTGCGCACCGAGGGCGATCAGCAGGGGCGGTGAGTCACCGATGGGCGAGGCGTTGCCGATGTTGCCGCCGAGGGTGCCCTGATTGCGGATTTGCAGAGAGGCGAAGCGGTGCAGCAGTTCGCCGAAGTCCGGGTACTCGGCGTTCAGTGCTTCATAGCAGTCGGAGAGGGCGGTGGCGGCGCCGATTTCGATGCGGTCGTCGAAGGTTTCGATGCGCTTCATTTCTGCGACATTGCCGACATAAATCATCACCGGCAGGGTGCGGTGGAACTGCGTGACTTCCAGCGCCAGATCGGTGCCGCCGGCCAGCAGTCGGGCTTGCGGGTAGGCGTCGTAGAGGTCGGCCAGATCGGACACGGTCAGCGGCACCAGGCAGCGCTTGTCGCCGCTGTTGAGTTCGCCGATATCGGTGGGGGCAATGGCTTTGAGGCGGGCGATGGTTTCGGCTTCGCGGGCGTCGAACTGGTCCGGTTGCTTGCCACAGCACGATTGTTCGGCAGCGGCGAGGATCGGCCGGTAGCCGGTGCAACGGCAGAGGTTGCCGGCCAGTGCTTCGTGGGCTTTGGCATGATCCGGTGCATTGCTGTTCTTTTGCAGGGCGAACAACGACATGACGAACCCAGGCGTGCAAAAACCGCACTGTGAGCCGTGGCACTCGACCATGGCTTTCTGCACGCTGTGCAGTTCGCCTTGGTGCTTGAGGTCTTCGACGCTGATCAGTTGCTTGCCGTGCAGCGACGAAACGAACGTCAGGCACGAGTTGAGGCTGCGATAACGAATGTGTTCGCGGCCAGCATCATCCGTTTGCAACTCGCCGACCACCACGGTGCAAGCGCCGCAATCACCGCTGGCGCATCCTTCTTTGGTGCCGGATTTGCCGACGTGCTCACGCAGGTAATTGAGCACGGTCAGATTCGGGTCCAGGGCGTGCTCGCTACGGAGTTCCTGGTTAAGTAAAAACTGGATCACGGAAGGCCTCGCAGACTCATTATTGTTGTTAACCGACGTGAACCGAATTTAGCAGGTCTGACTTTTCGGTCAATGGTTTTCTGACTTAAAGGTCAGGAAAATGCGTTTCGTCGATCAGCAACGTGTCTATTCAGTATTGACCCTCATTGGATCCCCTGCTTTTTTGCGGGATTCGTGCCAAAAACCGCTGAGTGGGCACTCCGCCATGACCGTGCATTTGCGCTACACTGCGCCGCTTGTGCAGATCGATAGAGTTTGAAGGACAACCATGACGTTCAAGGCGCCGGACAGCCTCGCCGAGCAAATTGCTCACCACCTCGCCGAACGCATCATTCGTGGCGAAATGAAGCCGGGAGAGCGCATCCAGGAACAGAAGGTCACGCTGGCACTCAATGTCAGCCGCGGATCCGTTCGCGAAGCCTTGTTGATCCTCGAACGCCGCCACCTGATCGCGATCCTGCCGCGCCGTGGCGCGCACGTCACCGAGTTGACGGCGCACAAGGTGCAGAGCCTGTGCACGCTGATGAGCGAGCTGTACATCCTGCTCGGCAACTCGGTGGCCAACGGCTGGCAAGACCAGGCCGACATGGCGCCGTTCGTGCAGATCCAGCAGCGCCTGACCGCCAGCTACGAGCGTCAGGACATCCGTACCTTCGTCGATGACAGTTTCGCCGTGATGCGTGCGGCCTATCCGTTTGCCAACAACCCGTACCTGCAAGAGACCGTCGAGAACCTGCAACCGGCGATGAGCCGCGCCTACTTCCTCGCCCTCGAGCAGCGCAAGGCCGAGATGAGCGAGTTCCTCGAACTGTTCGAGCGCTTGCTGGCCGCCGTGCTTGCCCGTGATCTGCCGCAGATCCGCATCGTGCTGACGGCTTATGCCCAGCGCAGTTGCGATCTGGTGGTGTCCGCCCTGACGGTCGCCTAAGCGTGCGGCTCAAGTGCATCAAACTGGCGGGATTCAAATCCTTCGTCGACCCGACCACGGTGAACTTCCCCAGTAACATGGCGGCGGTCGTCGGGCCGAACGGTTGCGGCAAGTCGAACATCATCGACGCCGTACGCTGGGTGATGGGCGAAAGTTCGGCGAAGAACCTGCGTGGCGAGTCGATGACCGACGTCATCTTCAACGGCTCGACCAGCCGTAAACCGGTGAGTCAGGCGAGCATCGAGTTGGTGTTCGACAACTCCGACGGCACGCTGCTGGGCGAATACGCCGCTTACGCGGAGATTTCCATTCGTCGCAAAGTGACCCGCGACAGCCAGACGACTTATTACCTCAACGGCACCAAATGCCGTCGTCGCGACATCACCGACATCTTCCTCGGCACCGGCCTCGGCCCGCGCAGCTACTCGATCATCGAGCAGGGGATGATCTCCAAGCTGATCGAGTCCAAGCCTGAAGATCTGCGCAACTTCATCGAAGAAGCGGCCGGCATTTCCAAGTACAAGGAGCGTCGGCGCGAGACCGAAAACCGCATCCGCCGCACCCACGAAAACCTTGCCCGCCTGACCGACCTGCGCGAAGAACTCGAGCGTCAGCTCGAGCGCTTGCACCGCCAGGCCGAGGCCGCCAAGAAGTATCAGGAATTCAAAGCCGAGGAGCGTCAGCTCAAGGCGCAACTGTCGGCCCTGCGCTGGCAGGATCTGAACGATCAGGTTGGCCAGCGCGAGTCGATCATCGGCACCCAGGAAATCAGTTTCGAAGCGCTGGTCGCCGAGCAACGTAACGCCGACGCCGCTATCGAGCGCCTGCGCGACGGGCATCATGACCTGTCCGAACGCTTCAATCTGGTGCAGGGGCGCTTCTATTCGGTCGGCGGCGACATCGCCCGGGTCGAGCAGAGCATCCAGCACGGCCAGCAACGTTTGCGTCAATTGCAGGACGACTTGAAAGAAGCCGAGCGCGCGCGTCTGGAAACCGAATCGCACCTGGGCCACGACCGCACGTTGCTGCTGACCCTCGGCGAAGAACTGGACATGCTCACCCCCGAGCAGGAAGTCACCAGCGCCGCCGCCGAAGAGGCTGCCGCCGCGCTGGAAGATTCCGAAACCGTCATGCACGGCTGGCAAGAGCAGTGGGACACCTTCAACCTGACCGCCGCCGAACCGCGCCGTCAGGCTGAAGTCCAGCAGTCGCGCATCCAGCAGCTGGAAACCAGCATGGAGCGTCTGGCCGATCGGCAAAAGCGCCTGGGCGAAGAGCGTGCGTTGCTGTCGGCCGATCCGGAAGACGCGGCGATCATGGAACTCAACGAGCAGCTCGCCGAGTCCGAAGCGACGCTTGAAGATTTGCAGACCAGCGAAGAGGCTCAGGTCGAAAAGCTTGAGCAACTGCGCCAGGAGTTGCAGCAAGCGCTGACCGCGCAGCAACAGGCGCAGGGCGATTTGCAGCGTTTGAATGGCCGGTTGGCCTCGCTGGAAGCCTTGCAGCAAGCCGCGCTCGATCCGGGCACCGGCACGGCTGAATGGCTGAAGGAGCATAACCTGGCCGAACGACCGCGCCTGGCCGAAGGCCTGAAGGTCGAGGCCGGTTGGGAGTTGGCGGTGGAAACCGTGCTCGGCGCCGACCTGCAAGCGGTGCTGGTGGATGATTTCAACGGTTTTGATTTGTCCGGCTTCACTCAGGGCGATTTGCGCCTGCTCAGCCCCGGCACCGATGGCGTGCGAGTGGCGGGCAGCTTGCTGGACAAGGTCGAGGCGCAGATTGACCTGTCGCCATGGCTCAGTCAGGTCAAACCGGTCGACAGTCTTGAGCAGGCCTTGGCCTTGCGCGGTCAGTTGAGCGCCGGGCAGAGTCTGATCAGTCGCGATGGATACTGGGTCGGTCGGCATTTCCTGCGCGTGCGCCGTGCCAGCGAAGCCGAAAGCGGCATGCTTGCCCGTGGCCAGGAAATCGAGACGCTGCATCTCGAACGTGAAGAGCGTGAAGCCACGGTCGAGGCGATGGAAACCCGTTTGCAAACCCTGCGCGCGCAACAGCGTCAGCAGGAAAACGGTCGCGAACATTTACGTCGCTTGCTGCAAGACGAAGCCCGTCAGCAAGGTGAATTGAAAGCCCAGTTGTCCGCCGGCAAAGCCAAGGCCGAACAACTCACGCTGCGCCGTACCCGTCTCGATGAAGAGCTGATCGAGCTCGGCGAACAGCGTGAGCTCGAGCATGAGCAAATAGGCGAAGCGCGCATGCAATTGCAGGACGCCCTCGACGCCATGGCGCTGGACACCGAGCAACGCGAGTTGCTGCTGGCCCAGCGCGACAGCTTGCGCGAGCGCCTCGACCGCGTGCGTCAGGAAGCGCGGCAGCACAAGGACCATGCGCATCAATTGGCCGTGCGGCTCGGCTCGTTGCGCGCGCAGCATGACTCCACGCGCCAGGCGCTGGAGCGTCTGGAAATGCAGGCCGAGCGTCTGACCGAAAAGCGCGAACAGTTGAGTCTGAATCTGGAGGAGGGCGAGGCCCCTCTGGAAGAACTGCGCCTGAGGCTTGAAGAGTTGCTCGACAAGCGCATGTCCGTCGACGAAGAACTCAAGACTGCGCAAATCGCCCTGGAAGATGCCGACCGTGAATTGCGCGAAGCGGAAAAACGCCGGACGCAAGCCGAGCAGCAATCGCAGTTGATCCGTGGCCAGCTCGAACAGCAGCGCATGGAATGGCAAGCCCTGACCGTGCGCCGCAAGGCTCTGCAGGATCAACTGCTCGAAGATGGCTACGATCTCAATGGCGTGCTCGCGACATTAACGGCACAAGCCAGTGAACGCGAAGCCGAAGAGGAACTCGAACGGATCAATGCCCGGATTCAGCGTCTGGGTGCCATCAACCTCGCGGCCATCGACGAATACACGCAACAATCCGAGCGTAAACGTTATCTGGATGCTCAGGATGCCGATCTGGTCGAGGCACTGGAGACGCTGGAAAACGTTATTCGCAAGATCGACAAGGAAACCCGCAACCGTTTCAAAGATACCTTTGATCAGATCAATGGCGGTTTACAGGCGCTTTTTCCAAAAGTTTTCGGTGGCGGGCGCGCGTATTTGGAACTGACGGGCGAAGATCTACTCGATACAGGGGTAACGATCATGGCGCAGCCGCCTGGAAAGAAGAACAGCACCATCCATTTGCTCTCCGGCGGGGAAAAAGCCCTGACCGCGCTGGCACTGGTTTTTGCGATCTTCAAGTTGAACCCGGCGCCGTTCTGCATGCTCGATGAAGTTGACGCGCCACTGGATGACGCTAACGTTGGACGCTACGCACGATTGGTTAAGGAGATGTCTCAGACGGTGCAGTTCATCTATATCACTCACAACAAGATCGCCATGGAAATGGCCGAGCAGTTGATGGGTGTGACGATGCATGAACCGGGTTGTTCGCGACTGGTAGCTGTGGATGTCGAGGAGGCGATGGCGATGGTGGACGCCTAGCGGCGCAGCGGCGAGTTGCAAGCTTCAAGCGGCAAGTGAAGCGGCTTGCAGCCTGGAGCTTAAAGCTTGTAGCTGCGAAGCCTTTGATCGTGCTAGTTTAATGTCAATTTTTCGTATACGTGGGCAAAACATCTGTCAGAACATAGAGTTGGCGCCACGTTTTAAAGCGGTTTGCACAGTGTAAACCCCTTATTTTTCAGCATTTTTTATAGAGGCACGGGATTACATGGAAATCGGTCTGCGCGAGTGGCTGATCGTCATCGGCATCATTGTGATAGCCGGTATTCTTTTCGATGGCTGGCGCCGGATGCGCGGCGGCAAGGGAAAACTGAAATTCCGTCTTGATCGAAGTCTGTCGAATCTGCCGGACGAGGACACCAGCGCCGAGCTGTTGGGCCCGGCCCGCGTTCTGGACACCCATAAAGAGCCACAACTGGACGAGCACGATCTGCCGTCGGTGAGCATGCCGGCCCGCGAAGCACGCGAGCCTCGCGAATCCGGCTCCAAGCGTGGCAAGCGTGGCAGCAACGGTCCGGCCCAGGGCGACCTGAACCTTGACCTGGATCTGGACGGCGGCCCGAGCTTCAGCAGTCGTGAAGACTTCGCCAATGATGCCAAGGCTGCACCGGTGGCCAGTGACAAGGATCAACCGCAAGCCGAAGAGGTTCTGGTGATCAGCGTGATCTGCCGCGACGCTGCCGGTTTCAGAGGCCCAGCGCTGTTGCAGAATATTCTGGAAAGCGGTCTGCGTTTTGGTGAGATGGATATTTTCCACCGTCACGAAAGCATGGCTGGCAACGGTGAGGTGCTGTTCTCCATGGCCAATGCGGTCAAGCCGGGCATCTTTGATCTGGACGACATCGATCATTTCAGCACCCCGGCGGTGAGCTTTTTCCTCGGTCTGCCTGGCCCGCGTCATCCGAAGCAGGCCTTCGACGTGATGGTGGCCGCTGCCCGCAAGCTGTCCCAGGAACTGAACGGTGAACTCAAGGATGACCAACGCAGCGTCCTGACCGCGCAGACCATCGAGCATTACCGTCAGCGCATCGTCGAGTTCGAGCGCCGCGCCCTGACCCATAAGCGTTGATTGAAAAGATTGCCTCGTTATAAAGAGGCAATCGGCAAAATAGATTGAGCAGCCTCGGCTGCTCTTTTGCTTTATGAGAGAACACCCATGACCGCCGCCCAAAACCGCATTCTAGCGCTGCGCGCTGAGCTGGATCAGCACAACTACCGTTACCACGTCCTCGACGAGCCGAGCATTCCGGATGCCGAGTACGACCGGTTGTTCCACGAGCTCAAGGCTCTGGAAGCAGCCAACCCGCAGTTGATCACCCGTGACTCGCCGACCCAGCGTGTCGGCAGTGTGGCGCTGACGGCGTTCACTCAGGTGCGCCACGAAGTACCGATGCTCAGCCTCGGCAACGCCTTCGAAGAAACCGATATGCGCGAGTTTGATCGCCGCGTCACTGAAGGTCTGGATCTGCCGGCTGGCGATCTGTTCGGCGGTGGCTCGGCGGTGGAGTACAGCTGCGAGCCGAAGCTCGATGGCCTGGCGGTCAGTCTGCTGTATCAGGACGGCCTGCTGGTTCGTGGCGCCACACGCGGTGACGGCACCACCGGCGAAGACATCAGCGTCAACGTGCGCACCGTGCGCAACATTCCCCTGAAGCTGCACGGCGAAGGCTGGCCGGCGACCCTGGAAGTGCGCGGTGAAGTGTTCATGTCCAAGGCCGGTTTCGAGCGCCTCAACGCCTCGCAACTGGACATCGGTGGCAAGACCTTCGCCAACCCGCGCAACGCCGCTGCCGGCAGCCTGCGTCAGCTGGATTCGAAGATCACCGCCAACCGTCCGTTGGAGTTCTGCTGCTACGGCATCGGTCAGGTCTCCCACGATATTTCCGACACCCACATCGGCAACCTCAAGCAATTGCAAAAGTGGGGCATGCCGATCAGCCACGAGCTGAAACTGGCCAAAGGCATCGGTGAGTGCCTGGATTACTACCGCGACATCGGTGAGCGACGCAGCTCGCTGACTTACGAAATCGACGGTGTGGTGTTCAAGGTCAACAGCATTGCCGATCAGCGTGAACTGGGCTTCCGCGCCCGCGAACCGCGTTGGGCGATCGCGCATAAATTCCCGGCGATGGAAGAGCTCACCGAGTTGCTCGATGTGGAATTCCAGGTTGGCCGTACCGGCGCCGTCACTCCGGTGGCGCGCCTGAAACCGGTCAAGGTCGCGGGCGTCACCGTGGCCAATGCCACGCTGCACAACATGGACGAAGTCGCGCGGCTGGGCCTGATGATCGGCGACACCGTGATCATCCGTCGTGCCGGTGATGTGATTCCACAAGTGGTGCAAGTGGTCACCGAACGCCGTCCGGACAATGCACGACCTGTGGCGATTCCGGAGAGCTGTCCGGTGTGCGGCTCCCACGTTGAGCGCACGCAACTGATCAAGCGCAGCAAGGGCAAGGAAACCGTCAGCGAAGGCGCGGTGTATCGCTGCGTGGGGCGCCTGGCCTGTGGCGCGCAATTGAAGCAGGCGATCATTCACTTCGTCTCGCGTCGTGCGATGGACATTGAAGGCCTCGGCGACAAGAGCGTCGAGCAATTGGTCGATGAAGGCCTGGTCAGTTCGCCGGCCGATTTATACGCGCTGAAGTTTGATGACATCGTCGATCTGGAAGGCTTTGCCGAGGTGTCCGGCAACAAACTGCTCGCGGCCATTGAAGACAGCAAGAAGCCGGGGCTGGCGCGTTTCATCTATGCCCTGGGCATTCCCGATGTTGGTGAAGAAACGGCCAAGGTACTGGCGCGTTCGCTGGGTTCGCTGGAGCGCGTACAACAGGCGTTGCCGCAGGTGCTGACCTATCTGCCGGATGTCGGCCTGGAAGTGGCACACGAGATTCACAGCTTCTTTGAAGATGCGCACAACCAGCAGGTGATCGGCGAATTGCTCGGGCATGGTTTGCAGATTCAGGATCAGGGCGAACTGGGGGCCGAGTTTGCCGCCAGCACTACGCTGGGCGGCTTCCTCGACAAGCTGCACATTCCTTCGGTCGGCCCAGGCGGGGCGCAGAAGCTGGCAGACAGGTTTGGCTCGCTCGACGCGGTAATGAGCGCCGACTGGCTGGACATGCGTCAGGCATTGCCGGAGAAACAGGCCAATTCGGTACGTGAGTTTTTTGCGCTGCCGCAGCATCGCCAACTGGCCGAAGAGGCCGAGAAGCAACTGCGTGATTTCGGCATGCACTGGCACAGCGAGAAGAAGGTCGTCGAAGGTTTGCCGCTGTCCGGGCAGACTTGGGTGCTGACGGGCAAGGTCGAGTTGATGAGCCGCGATGTCGCCAAGGAACATCTGGAAAGCCTTGGGGCGAAGGTGGCCGGTTCGGTGTCGGCGAAGACGCATTGCGTGGTGGCCGGCCCAGGCGCTGGCTCCAAGCTGACCAAGGCCAATGAGCTTGGGGTGAAGGTGATGGATGAGGAGGCATTTATCGCGTTCCTGAAGGGCTGTGGCCTCTCCGTCTGACCTCTCGTTCCCACGCATTGCGTCACTAGTGTCCGGTAAAAACTGAAGGGGGAGCTTGCTCCCCCTTGCTGTGCCTGCTTCCTGAGCAATAATCAGGTTTTTCAGGCTCGATTTTCGCCTATGTTCAGCAGCACCCGATTTGCACAGATGCTTCAAGTTCTCCGAAAATGCCGTTCGTCTTCAGATATACAGCGCTTTGATCACGTACCTCTTGCTGCACCTTTAGCAGCGCCGGTCAGGTGGCTCTGGGCTATTTCCAGCTTCGTCATTCGGCTAGCCCACACGTTGTTCGAACGGCCATCAAGCATCGAACATCTTGAACATCGAAGGCAGAAGCGAACGGAGCAGAAGGCAGCTCAAGGCTGCCTTCTGCTATGAAACAGGTTTTACCGGACACTAGTGACGCTCTGCGTGGGAACGATCTTTGGGCGGGAATGATCTAGTCTTGGCAAGCCCCAAGGAGAGATCGCCATGTACCGCTTTTTCGAGCAACTCAGTTCTCGCATCGTCGCGCCGTTCATGGGCGAATCTTCACGCAACAGCAAAGTCTGGCCGTGTCGCTGCGGTCAGTCACTGTTCTTTCGCAACAGTCAGTGCCTGGCTTGCAGCGCATTGCTCGGTTATCAGTCTGAACAAAGTCGCCTGACCTCGCTGCAACCGGGGCCGCAGGAAGGCTCCTGGACGCTGGATGCCGATCCCGAGGCGGGACTGTTCCGTCGTTGCGCCAATCTCGATACGCCTGCGGCGTGCAACTGGTTGCTGCCGGACAACGGTCGCGACGTCCTGTGTGTTGCCTGCAGCCTCAATCGCACGATTCCCGATCTTTCGGTTTCTGAAAACCCCGAACTGTGGCGCAAGGTGGAAACGGCCAAGCGCCGCCTGGTGGCACAACTGATCACCCTCGGCTTGCAGGTCATCCCGAAAACGGTGAGTGAAGAAACCGGACTGGCCTTCGATTTCATCGGCGTCGACCTCGAAGGCAATTCACCAATGACCGGCCACGCGAGCGGCCTGATCACCCTTGACATCAAAGAAGCCGACGACGCCCATCGCGAGCGGGTGAGGGCGCAAATGCATGAGCCCTATCGCACGCTGCTGGGGCATTTTCGCCACGAGGTTGGACACTACTACTGGGATCGGCTGATCGCTAACGGTCCATGGCTCCAATCATTCCGCAACCTGTTTGGCGACGAGCGCGCCAGCTATGCCGAGGCACTTGACCACCACTATCAACAAGGCGCCCCACTGGACTGGCCGCAGCATTACGTCAGTGCCTACGCGACCATGCACCCTTGGGAAGACTGGGCGGAAACCTGGGCGCATTACCTGCACATGATGGACGCAGTGGACACTGCGCTGGGTTTTGGCATGAGTGCGCGGGAAATGGACTTCGACTACCAGCCATTTGCGCCAAGCACTCTGTACGAACCTGAACATCCTGGCGGCGGGGCGTTTCTGTCGTTCGTCAACGCCTGGATAGAACTGGCCGGCATGCTCAACGAATTGTCACGCAGCATGGGTCAGCCGGACTTCTACCCGTTCGTGTTGCCGGCGGCGGCGATTGCCAAGCTGCACTTCATTCACCTGGTGATCCAGCAAGAGGGCGGCAGGGCGGATGAGGTGTTGCAAGCGCAATAGCAAGTGCTTGAACCTCTTCATGTTTTTTATCTGAAACCAACGGTTGTAACTTCGTCTCAGATAGGTACAATGGCGCGGCTCGCCGACAGGTGAGTGTCGTTATGGTGACCCCATCGGTCCCCCCGCAACGATTACCCGTGAACCTGGTCAGATCCGGAAGGAAGCAGCCACAGCGGGAACATTGTGTGCCGGGGTGTGGCTGGTGGGGTTACCACCTTAACGAACATCGAACGATTCAACAGAACTGCATGGGTATCGCCCAATGCGGTTTTTTTTTGCCTGTGATTTATGCATTCGTCATGCATCACCCCTGTGCGCGGGCAAGCCCGTCCCTACAGGGATTTCAGTGTTCTTCATGGATAACTCGCCGCGATAGATGCAGCCACGGGTGCAGGTTTCGTGGATGCGGATCCAGCCCGTGTGCGGATCGAGGTCGCCGCTTAGGTGAATCGCCACTTTGGGGACTTCGCTGAGGGGGGGGATCGTTGCCGGCATCGCTCTGCGCCATAGGGCGTTCCTTGCTGGAATGAGAGAGAGGCGGGGAAGGTTGCAGAGTTCGAACCAAGTTTGAATAGCTATTTCCAATGCTTGAAAACTATATGAATTGATAGTTGTTGGATTAACAACTATTGGGGTGAGCTGTCATCTTGACGTTTTGTTCTGTCAATTTCTTGTATGAAAGAACTTAATATTTTGAATTGAGTCTGGATTGTTCCTATGGCCCCACTGGAATAGTCCTACAGGATATTAGTCCTGTTCCTGCTTCGAATTTATTGACCGTAAAGGTTTGATCCAATATATCTATAGCTCCAAATGATTCTCAATTTTTCAAAGCATTCTAATGGCAATACAAGGACGTAAGATGAGTAATCGTAGTGTCGATATTGAATCTATTAAAAATGTTATTCGGGCGGATGGCGTCATGATGAGTGCTGCCTTCGTAAAAATGTATGTAGATCCACTTCTTTTGCAAATTGAAAATACTCCCCCTGGAATGGAGCTTACAAGACCTGTACACACGGGGCCGGCGACAAGTAACTGTACTCAATGCTTCAGCAGGTGTTGCTATGCTTCCTACTCGCCAAAATCAATAAAAAGCGGGACGTGTTATGGGCTGGTGCCAAGTGCCAATGTAGTTGTCTTTAACTAGTCGCAAACCGCCGAAAGGCGGTATTTTATTTGACATAAGGAAATGTTGATGAGTGGTTTTTCAAAAGTTGAATCCATGTCGACTTATTTCGGAGCGCATAGAGTTTTAGTAAATGATTATCTGAATGAACTGTATAAGAGTAAAGAGTTCGATCTTGCTTCTTTGTTCGATAAAAAACTGGCTAATGCGTTTGCTATACATGTTGCGAACAAGGTGGAAAGTTATGTTCGGCAAACCATTGAGGCAGAAGTTTCGCATGTCAATGAAGATCTCGGCGTCAGTATGACGTACGAGGATTTTTTAGAGAAGGATGAGTTGTATCTAGAATTTTTGAGTAAATATGAATCACTGCAGTACTTGCTAGATAAACTTTTTGCGGATGAGTTGGAAAACTTTTCCTTAGTAAAGGGGGCTTTTGTTCAGTCGCTTCCGGAATTGCTACGGACTGGTTTTCTGGCGGACGCTCATGAAGTGAGTGATGTGTTTTTGCTCGGGGATGAAAGTCACGATGGAAATAAAAATGTCGCTCTATTTTACGTACGGGGATGCCCCGCCTTTGCCTTGAAATTGCGCGACCTGGAACTGGAAAGGAAAACAAGCGAGTTTCTTGGGGATTTCTTTAAGGATCAATGTGATATCCAAGGCTGGGAGTTTCCTGAATATATATCGGGGCAGGATTTCGGATGGGTGAAGTGGTGTGATCAGGTTCCTTTGAAGAGCCAAGCGGAGGTAGAGAACTATTATAAGTTAGCAGGCTATTTGATTGCCGCAGTTGCTTCGTTAGGGGTTACCGATCTTCATTATGAAAATATAGTAACTCATCATGGAAATCCTGTGCCGGTTGACTTGGAAGCAGTATTTCATCATGTCTATGTTGACGCGTCTCGTTCGGCAATAGCTAGAACTGGGCTTGTGCCGAATGTTATTAAATACACAGATGGACTTGCCGACACCGAGCACGCGGGGATAGGAAATATATTTCGGAAAGAAATCATTAGAAAAGCATCTTTGAACAAAAATCCGAACGCAGTAGTGTTTGATGGTTGTGTACAGAATCCGATGGACTATATTGATTGTATGGTTGCTGGCTGTGTGGAGTGCTATAAAATTATAACTGCTGAGTATCAGCGGTTTGTGAGGTTTTTTAATCAAGCTTCTAATCTTAAAAATAGAATGATATTGAGAGACACGGCTAATTATTGCTTGGTGATTGAGGCGTCTTTTCATCCGCTACTTCTAAAGAGTAATGAAGGGCGAAAAAACTATATCGAGTCCTGCCTCGGATCAATCGAAGATTATCGGGCTGAGCCCGCTCTCTTAAAGGCTGAGGTTGAAGCCTGTTTTCTTGGGGATGTCCCAAGGTTTACGTCTAGTGCAAAGGCTCTTTTCGTTTGTTCAGTTCATGCTGTGAAAAGTATTAAACTGATTAACTATGTGAGTGGGTACGATAGTGTAAGGAGTGATTTGCATCGTATAGTAAGTGATGGGTATGGTCACGAGATTGAATTTTTAAAGTGCGTGTATAAAGAGGCTGGAAAAGTAGTCGATATGAACTTTAGGTTTAATAGGGTTGGCTTCTTTGATGATGGAGAAGTCTCTAATTGTTTTTCTTTAGACACGACTTCCGCTTCAGTAAAGAGAACTGCTAAGCACATGCTTTATAAAAAATCTCCCCCGTTACTGTTTACCAGTAGAAGTGAGAGCTATCTTGAGCTAACTTCGGTAGGGTTCGATTTGTTTTCGGGTTCGGGAGGGCTTGGGTATCTCGCCTCTACTGGGGGGTTATTCGAGTCAGAGTCTGAGAATAAGGAGTTTCTCTCCGCGTATTATGAAATGGTGGTGGGTAGTGAGTTTCTCTCCTCGTCCCCAATAGGTGGAGCATATGTCGGTGGGTTGAGTTCGATAGCTCCGATTTTTATAGATGGAAACCTGACCTCTATTTCCGCTGCAACCGATAAAATTGTCACGTCTATTTATGCATGTGAATATAAGAAAATGGGTTCGGGATTGGTTTATGGTCTTGCCGGGGCTCTAGTGATTGCAAGTTGTTACTTTGAACTATCACGGATGGAAGTTTGGCGAGATGTTGCTAGGTCGCTATTCGATGTTTTAGTAGCGCGATCCGAACTCGATGGTGAGCAGATAATATTTGCTGCCAATATCTCAAGGCACGCAAAGAAGATATTATCTGGGCTTTCGCATGGTCAAGCAGGAGTCGCTTATTCGATCGCGGTATATGCCCTTGTTTTTGATATTCCTGATGGGGCGATCCTGCCATTGATAAAAGGCGTGATCATGTCGGAAATCAATTGCTTCGACCCTCAGCGTGGTAATTGGCCTGATTTGAGAAGTAAACCTCGAAATATAGAACTTCAAGATGAGTTTGGGTGGGCTTATGGGGGGGCAGGGATTATTTATGTATTAGATTTTTTAAAAAGACATTTTAATATCTGCATGATCAATGAGTTCCTACAGAAATACAATGTTCGTGCATTATTTGAGGCGAGTGTTTTAGAACCTGGCAAAAAAGAAAGTTTCTCAGTTTCCAACGGAGCCTTGGGCGTAGAGTTGATTTATCGGCGACTATTCAAGAAAGCTTTGAATAGTGATTTGGAAAGTAAGTATTGGTCGATTCATGGTTCGGCCACTTTAGGTTGTGGTCTGATGAAAGGAAGTGCCGGAGAATGCCTAGCCCTGAAATCCCTGATGACAGGTGATCGATCCTTTCCCCTGTTACCTCATGAATTGTTCAAGCTTAACTTTCAGGAAGTATTCGAATGAAGGCCAAAGGGTTTGTCGATGCTTATAAGCTATTAAAGTTGTCCATGAAATCAAAGGATGCAGGTCGTTTGGCCTTTTTGGTGACGCTGGTTTTGCTTACCGCGATAGGGTTTGGGTTGTTGCCCATGTTTTTTCAACGGATGCTTGCGGTCGCTTCAAGTGATCATGAACAGTTCTTGATCTTTCTGGTTTTGGTGATTGGTGTTGTTTTTATATCTCAGGTGTTATCTCATTCGTCTGATGTGTTGACAATGATGTTTATTCAGAGGGTTAATATAAATCTTGGTGAGATGTTTATTAAGAAATCAATTGGTTTATCTGCGAATGAGAGTCTTGTACAAGGGCCGGCACACCTTGCGCAGGTGTTGCAATGTGCTTCTGCGAGTATGGATAATACTGTGCGCTCTTTATTGGTTGGTGTGCTGCCGTCCTTGGTTCAGATATTAGTATCGTTTGTAGTGTTGCTGTTTTTTGAAGATTTTTTCGTAATGTTTATGATTTTTTTATATGTTTTTGTATATGCCATTCTTAGCGCTTCAGTGATAGGTCGTTTGTCAGAGCTATTCAAAGCTGTGATATTGAAGGAAATGGGATGTTCTAAAACTGTCCATGGCATTGTTTCGAATATTGAGACGATACGTATTTATTTAGCTGAGGAGTTTCTACTGCGGTTTTTTCGCGAAGATCAAGAAGGGGTTTACCAGTCTTGGTTGGATTTCTATAGGAAAAGTACTTCTCTGGAGGTGGTCAGGATAGTTATTTTTTCATTGGTTTTTTTTGTGGTTATTTATGAGTCCTCGTTAAGGTTGCTTTCCGGTGAGATAGGTGTTGGTCATTTAGTAATGGTTGCAGCCTATATGTTTCAGGTTTGTCAGCCGTACGACGCTCTTTTAAAGAGTGTTGGAAGCATGATCGAGTCACTAGGTGGGTTTGCACCATTACTAAAGCATTTTGACGCTTGCGAAATTCGGCGTGTTGATAAAAATAATAAACTTCCGAACGTTGGTCATGGTCTGGAGTTTTGTAATGTTGGGTTCTCTTACCCTAACCGACCTGTAGAAAAGGTGCTGTGTGATTTGTCAATTCGATTTGCTCCGGGTGAAGTCGTCGCGATCACTGGCCCGTCTGGCGTGGGTAAGTCAACTATTGTCAAATTGCTGATGCGACTCTACGTGCCATCGTCAGGTTTAATTAAATATGGTGGTGTTGCGATAGGCGATTTGTCTGATCACGATTTTTATTCCAGGTTTTCTTTCGTGTCCCAAGAGGTTGGTTTGTTCAACGGTACGCTGAGATTTAATCTAAAAGTTGCCGATCAGAATGCACCGGATGAGAAACTGGAAGCTGTTCTAAAGCTCGCTAATCTTGAGGTATTCCTGAAAGGATTACCGTCCGGACTGGACACGGAAATTGGAGACAGAGGTCTAATGTTGTCGGGAGGAGAGCGCCAACGTCTTGCGCTGGCAAGAAGTTTTTTGCGGGATCATAAGGTGGTTGTTTTTGATGAGAGTACCGCGTTTCTTGATGAGGCGGCAGAGCGTACAGTCATATCAAATATAAAGAAATATAATGCGTCTAACATTGTGATCATTGTTGCTCATCGCGAGTCAATATTAAAGCTGGCTGATCGAGTAGTCTCGTTTAATGGCGAATATTGTGTGGAGCTTTAGTAGTGAGAATTTTGTCTGTTTCAGTTAAAGGGTATCGCTCTATTGATGATGTGTTTATTAATCTTGACGGATTGAACATTTTTCATGGCGCTAATGGAGTTGGGAAGACCAATTTGTATAATGCACTAAAGCTCGTGCAGGCCGCCGCGACGGGGGAGTTCTCAAAGTTTATCGTTAGGGAAGGTGGCATGCAGTCGATCCTTTCGGAAAGTTCAAAGCGCAGTGCCGAACGCTCAAAAATTATTCTTGAAGTGCGTTTTTCAACTTTTCCAGATGATGGCTATTACAGTTATAGAATTACAGCAGGCTTGGTGCCGCAAAAAAATGTTTTTGGAGAGAAAATTGTATTGGGCGATGGCTTTGAGTTTGAACCGCAAATTAAAAATGAAAAGTTATCGTTTTATGATGGGCGAAAAACTCATATTCTGATGGTCAGAGAGAATAGTTTCTTGAAAGTCATGGGTCGAGAAATGGCCATGCTGGACATGACTAATTCTATTCGACTATTTCCCTCGGCAACGGCATTAAACTCTCTCACAGATGCGGAGCGTTTTCCCGAGGTGTTGCGTATCAAACATGAAATAATGGGGTGGCGTTTTTATCATGGTTTCAGGACTGATATTGAGTCACCCATCCGTAAGCCTTGCTACGCTGTTAGTGGTACCGTGCTTGATTCCTGTGGAACAAATCTCGCTGCTGTTTTGGCGACGCAAAAATATATAGTTCAGGATCTTGATGTTATTGAAAAACTGATTGCGGATACATTCGGTGGAGCAACTTTGGATATTTCAAAGCCCGAGCGTACCGTTTCGTTTGGTTTGCGTTTCGCTCACAGTAATCGGACAAGTAATGCGTGGGAGTTGTCTGACGGTACGTTGCAGTATATTTGCCTGGTCGTTGCGCTGACATCCGGTTCTTTGCCTCCTTTTATTGTTTTGAACGAGCCTGATAACAGCCTTCATCCTGATATGCTCAGATCGTTGGCTGGTTTGATTAGCTCTGCCAGTAAGCGATCGCAGATTTGGGTTGTTACGCATTCACCGATATTGAAAGATATTCTAGAGGAGTCAGGGGCGTTCAAATCACGGCATGTTATCAAGCGGGGGCTTCATACATGGATTGAAGGACTGACTCTTAATGGTGATGTCGATGTTTTGTGAGTCAACCGCACGCTATGCCCGTTGAAGTCGAAGACTTGATCCAGCAGCCAGTCCGTCATGGTCCTGTCCTCTTGGCAGGGTGGGAGCCAAAAAAGCATAGGCATAAAAAAACAGCCGCGAAGGCTGTTCTCTATATCCTTGATGAACACCGATCCCCTGAAGCGGCTTCTGGCAACGCCTACAAGGGGATGTGTATTGAATTACTCGCCGCGATAGATGCAGCCGCTGGTGCAGGTTTCGTGGATGCGGATCGCGCTCAGTTCCGGCAGAAGTGGTTTCAATTCATTCCAGATGAATTTGGCCAGGACTTCGCTGGTCGGGTTTTCCAGGCCGGGAATGTCGTTCAGGTAGTTGTGATCCAGGCGCTCGTAGAGCGGCTTGAAAATCGCTTTGATCTCGGAGAAGTCGCGGATCCAGCCTGTGTGCGGATCGAGGTCGCCGCTCAGGTGAATCGCCACTTTGAACGAGTGGCCGTGAAGGCGCCCGCACTTGTGGCCGTCCGGTACGTGCGGCAGGCGATGGGCGGATTCGAATGTAAATTCCTTGAAGATTTCCACAGTAGTTTCGGCTCTGTTCAGATGGCGTTCGCCGCAGCGATTCGGGCAGGCGGCGAGTTTATCAGCTTGTGTTTGGCCTTGCTGACTAAAGGGTCAGCAAGCGCTCGGCGAGGCGACCATTGGCAGCCAGTTCGAGGAATTCGTCCCCCAGGCGCCGGCTCTCGTCCATCGCCGCGTGCCAGTATTTTTGCCGGCCCGGCGCATCGCCCATGAAGCGCTTGAAGTCGTTGCGGTCGGGCAGTTTGCCGTAGGGCAGGCGTGCCAGATATTCCTTTGACGGCGCGAGCAACAACACGTCTTGCAAGCGCTCCACCGAGGCCCGGCGCCATGGCAGGGTCTTGTCGAACCAGCCCGGAATCACACGGTCGGTGAAGTGCGGATAGAGCACGATGCCGTCGCCGCTGTAGGGCAGGTCAAGGTGATAGTCGAGCAGACCGCCGTCGCGGAAAGTCCCTGCACCGGCGCCGGGCAGGTCGCGCACGCCTTCCATGATCATCGGAATCGAACCCGAGGCCAGCAGCGCCTGACGCAGATTGGCGGCATTGAGCGCGACGAAGCGCGACGGGAAATCGTTGAGCGCATGCACCGGCGGTGCGAGGCGCGGATCGTGGATGATCAGCCGTTCGAAATGTCGCGACAGCCGCGCGCGACCGCGCAGGTTGTCGGCAATCACCGAGCCCAGTGCCAGCCCGAGTCGAGCGCGATGGTCGTCCGCCAGACGGCCCTGGCTTTTGACCACCATGATGTTCAAGCGGTAATCGGCGTTATTGAGAATGCTGTCGTCGCGGCCATCGAGCAGGTCATTGAGCATGCGCTGCGAGCTCTGACTGATCTGGGCCATGGTCACGCCTTTGTTGAAATTCTGCTCGGCGTACAGGTGGCCGAGGCGACGAATGCCTGCGGCGGCGTCCGGCAGGCAGGCGCTGGCAAAGCGCCAGGAACCCACTGACGCACCGATCAGCGAACGTTCGCGCGGCGCACTCGGCAGCCACTCACCGAACAAGGCCAGATCCAGCCCCTGAATCCCCAAGGCCTTTGGCCCACCGGCCGCGCCGGGCAGGGTGCCGACATCAGCAGCGTTGAGGCCTTGGGCGCGGATGCGCGCCATGGCCCGGGGGCCGGCCTTGAGGGTGAGGGACGGAAACTTGATGTGGATGGCTGTCATACCGGTCTCGATCGTTAGCAAGCGAAGGATTATAGAACCACGGCGGCCCTCTGTGGGAGCGAGGAAACAATGATGGCAATTCAGTTTCAGTTAAGTTCATCCCGCTAAGGTGCCCTGCGTTGCAACACATAAAAATATGGAGTCACCCATGAAAACCCTGACTGCCCTGTCCATCGCCTCGCTTTTCGGCTTGACCGCCAGCATCGCCCACGCCCGCGACCTTGGCCCCGATGAAGCCCTGCGTCTGCACGACGCTGGTACTATCGTCTCCTTCGAGAAGCTCAATACCACGGCGCTGGCCAGACATCCGGGTTCCGAGATCACCGACACCGAGCTGGAAGAGCAGTACGGCAAGTACATCTACCAGATTGAAATGCGTGATCCGCAGGGGCAGGAATGGGATCTGGAATTGAACGCGGTGACGGGGCAGGTTCTCAGGGATCATCAGGATAAGTAATGAAGGTTAATGTTCGCGCCACCCGTTGCACGGCGTTGGCGCTCGTGATTTTTTGTTCGACGGCGATGGCTCGCGACCTCGATCAGGACGAAGCGCTGCGCCTGGTTCGCGCGGGTGTGATTTTGCCGCTGGAGCAAGTGCTGCATCAGGCAATGGCGCGTTACCCCGGCGCGAAGCTTTTGGAGGTCGAGCTGGAAGAGAAGCACGACGTCTACATGTATGAAGTCGAGTTGCTGACCGTCGAGGGTGTGGCGCGTGAGCTGCACCTGAAGGCTGATACCGGTGAACTTGTGAAAGACGAGGAAGATTGATCGATGCGTTTGCTTTTGGTGGAAGACCACGTACCGCTGGCCGACGAGTTGCTCGCCGGCCTGCAACGCCAAGGTTACGCAGTGGATTGGCTGGCAGATGGTCGTGATGCGGTGTATCAGGGCCGCAGCGAACCCTATGACCTGATCATCCTCGACCTCGGCTTGCCTGGCGTGCCGGGGCTAGAGGTGCTGGCGCAATGGCGTGCCGGGGGCCTGGCGGTGCCGGTGCTGATCCTCACGGCACGCGATTCCTGGGCCGAGCGCATCGAAGGCCTGAAGGCCGGTGCCGACGATTACCTGACCAAACCGTTTCATCCCGAAGAGCTTTATTTGCGCATTCAGTCGTTGTTGCGCCGCTCCAAAGGCCAGGCCAACCAGCCGACGCTAAAGGCAGCCGGCCTGCATCTGGATGAGGGCCGCCAATGTGTCGTTCGCGACGGCGCCGACATTCAACTGACCGCCGCCGAATTTCGCTTGCTGCGCTATTTCATGCTGCACCCCGAGCAAATCCTCTCCAAAAGCCACCTCGCCGAACACCTCTACGACGGTGAGACCGAGCGTGATTCCAACGTTCTTGAAGTCCACGTCAATCACCTGCGCCGCAAGCTCGGCAAAAGCGTGATCGAAACCCGTCGCGGCCAGGGTTACCTGTTCGGCGGGCAAGCGTCGTGAGGTCAATCCAGCGCCGCTTGAGCCTGGGGTTGATCAGCGTGCTGGTGGTGGTCGGCGTGGTGCTGGCGCAAACCAGTCTGTGGCTGTTCGAGGTGGGATTGCAGCGCTATCTCGAGGCCGGTTTGCGCAACGACAGCGAAAGCCTGCTGGTGGCGCTGGTGCGTGGCCCGCAAGGCTTGCAGCTGGATGAGCGGCACCTGTCGCCGGCCTATCAGCGACCGTTCTCCGGGCACTATTTCCGCATTGATTTTGCCGACAGTCACTGGCGTTCCCGTTCGTTGTGGGATCAGGACCTGCCGCAGCTCGAACACCAAGGCCTGCACAGCAATCTGCAGTTGGGCCCGGACGGGCAGCAGTTGCTGGTGTTGCGTTCGGACTATCGACGGCTGGGCCAGTCGATCTCGATCAGCGTCGCCCAGGATTACACCCCGGTGCGCGAAAGCTTTCAGCGCATGCGCCAGATCGGACTGGGTTTGGGCGTGCTCGGGCTGTTGCTGATTCTGTTTTTGCAACGGCTCACCGTGCGCCGTGCCTTGCGACCGCTGGAAAAGGCGCGTGAACAGATCGCCCAATTGCAGCAGGGCCAGCGTTCGCAACTCGATGATCAGGTGCCGGTTGAACTCGAACCGTTGGTGGCGCAGATCAACCATTTGCTCGCCCATACCGAAGACAGCCTGAAACGCTCGCGCAATGCACTGGGCAACTTGGGGCATGCCCTGAAAACGCCATTGGCGGTGCTGTTGAGTCTGGCGGCGAGCGAAAAATTCGATGGCCATCCCGAATTACGCAAGATCCTCAAGGAACAACTGGAGCAAGTGCAGCAGCGGCTCAATCGCGAGCTCAACCGTGCGCGATTGTCCGGTGATGCGCTGCCGGGGGCGTTGTTTGACTGTGACGCAGAACTGCCGGGACTGTTGGCAACCCTGAACATGATCCACGGCGAGCATCTGGCGTTGAGTTACGTAGCGCCACCGGGGCTGCAATTACCGTGGGATCGGGAAGACCTGCTGGAGCTGCTCGGCAACCTCTTGGACAACGCTTGTAAATGGGCGGATGCCGAGGTTCGTCTCCGTGTGATCAAGCGTACTGATGGCTTTGCCCTGAGCGTGGAGGATGACGGGCCGGGCATACCCCAAGCGCAACGGGGTCAAGTGTTCAGCCGTGGGACGCGGCTTGATGAGCAGACGCAGGGGCATGGTCTGGGGCTGGGCATCGTGCGGGATATCGTCGATACGTGGGGTGGGTTGTTGGTGCTGGGCGAAAGCGAGTGGGGCGGGTTGAAGGTGGTGATCGAGTTGCCCCGGCGCTGAACCGCAGGTCGCTATAAAACCACTGTGGGAGCGGGCTTGCTCGCGAAGGCGGCGGGTCAGTCAATCAAGATGTCGACTGAACTACCGCTTTCGCGAGCGAGCCCGCTTCCACATTGCGTTGTGCAGTGAGCCTTAGACCCGGAACTGATCCATCAAACCCTGCTGCTGATTGGCCAGGCTATTGAGTGACTGGCTCACCCGCGCCGATTCATTCGCCTGCCCGGACAGCGACTCGGTCACATCACGAATCGTCGCCACGTTGTTGTTGATTTCCTCAGCCACGGCGCTCTGTTCTTCCGCCGCACTGGCGATCTGCAGGTTCATGTCGCTGATCACCGTCACCGCATCGCCAATCTGGCGCAACGCTGTCACCGCTTGCCCCACCTGCTCGACACTGCCCTGTGCCTGACGATGGCTGTTGCCCATCGAACCCACCACATCCTGTGTGCCGTTCTGCAACTGCTCGATGACCTGACGGGTTTCCTCGACCGACTCTTGCGTGCGGCGGGCGAGGTTGCGTACTTCGTCAGCCACCACGGCGAAACCGCGTCCGGCTTCACCGGCGCGGGCGGCTTCGATGGCCGCGTTGAGTGCCAACAGGTTGGTCTGTTCGGCGATGGCGCGGATGGTTTCCAGTACCGTGCCGATTTTCTCGCTGTTGGCGGCCAGGCCTTCGACCTGGACCATCGCAGCGCTCATGTCACTGGCGAGTGTGTCGATGCTCGCCGTGGTGCGGTCGATCACCGTCAGGCCCTCACGGGTCGCGCGATCGGCATCCTTGGCGGCTTCAGCGGCCTGGGCGGCGCTGCGGGCGACGTCCTGGGCGGTGGCGCTCATTTCATGGGACGCGGTGGCGACCTGATCGACCTGGCGGTACTGCTGCTCCATACCCGCACTGGTCTGGGAGGCGATGGCCGAGGACTGGTCGGCGGTGTTGCGCGCGTCCTGAACCGAGCGTTTCACTTCGGCGATGATCGGCTGCAACTTGTCGAGGAAGCGGTTGAACCAACCGGCCAGTTGACCGAGTTCGTCCTTCTTGTCGTAGGCCAGGCGCCGGGTCAGATCACCTTCGCCGCTGGCGATGTCTTCCAGCATGTGCGCCACGCCGAGGATCGGTTTGGTCACGCTGCGCGCCATCAGCCACACCAACAACAGGCCGACCAGCGCGGCCAGCACGCCGAGGCTCAGTTCGATCAGCGTGCCCGAGGTGTTGCTCGCATCCAGTTGTTGTTTGAGTGCTTCGGCGCGGCTGACCAGGACTTTCTCCGGCACATCGAGCAATACACCCCACGACGGCCCGCCCGGGATCGGCTGGAACGGCGACAGCACTTTCAACAGGCCCTTGCTGTGCAGGCTGCTGACGCTGCTGCTGGAGGCGAGCAGGCGCAGCAGTTCGGCGCCGCTGGTGGTATCGACGGCGTCCAGGCGCTGGCTGAGTTTGCCGGCGTCCGGACTGTAACCGGCGAGGAGGCCGGCGGGGCTGATGATGCTCACGGCGGTCTGGCCGTCATAGAGCTTTTTGCTCGCGCCCTGACTGATCGCTTGCAGGCTGTTGAGGTTGATGTCCACCGACAGCGAAGCGATGACCTTGCCGTTGACCATCAGCGGGAAGACGATGCTGGTCATCAGCACCTTCTGGCCGTCGATCACGTAGAAGTACGGTTCGATCACGCAGGGCTTGAGGGTCGTGCGCGGGCAGGTGAACCACGCGTTGGCCGCTTGGCCACTGGGGCCGGTGCTGGTATCGGCCATGTCGCTTTCCGGCAACGCCATCGACGTGACTTTGCCAGGTACGGGCTGCGACCAGTACAGGGCGAAGCGGCCCTTGTCGTTGCTGCCCAGTTCCGCTTGCCCGGCGAACAGTTCGTCCTTGCCGTCCAGCCCATTGGCTTCGAACACCAGCGACAGGCCAAGCAGATCCGGATTGGCTTGCAGCGCGGACTTGACCTGACGGGTCATGTCTTCGCGCAGGTCGAAGGCATCGAGAAAGCGCTTTTCTGCCTGTTCACGCAGGAACAACACCTGTCGCGAGAAACCGTGGCCGTATTGATAGGCGTCCATGAACTGCTGGCGAATGCCCGCCGCCTGCACTTCTCCCTGGGATTCGATGCGCGCCTGAGCCGACTCGGTGAGCATCTCCATACTTGAAGCCTTCACCAGTTCGGAACTGTGCTCCATGCGGTACAGCGAAAGACCGACCAACAGGGTCACGATACCGGCCAGGCAAAGCCCGGCGAGCAGGGTGATTTTCCATTGGATGGAAAGTTGTCTGAGCGACATGGAGACGTCCTTATTCGATAAATATCTGAGACTTTGCACTGTAGCGGCCGCGAATCGGCTTTCTTTATCCTTAAAACACAATAGGGCGGATTGTCACAGCCATTGGCGGGTTTGGAGGCTTTGACACCGCTGCCACTCTGCGGCAAAGTGCGCGCCCTTCTAATAAGACCCTCTTTGCAAATCCGCCGGTGCTCCGTGGGCGGGCTCATCCTGTCTGGCGGTGGCTGTTGCACCGCAGTGATTTTGAGGTAGTGAAATGAATGCAGTGATTGCAGCAGTCGGCGTGATGCTGATCCTGAGTCTGTCCCGCGTGCACGTAGTGATCGCTCTGATCGTCGGTGCGCTGGTCGGCGGTCTGACCGGCGGTCTGGGCATTGATGCCACGCTCAAGGCGTTCAATAGCGGTCTGGGCGGCGGGGCGACGGTGGCGTTGTCCTACGCGTTGCTCGGCGCTTTCGCGGTGGCGATTGCCAAGTCCGGCTTGGCCCACGCGCTGGCCGACAAGGTTCTGGTATTGGTTGACCGTCAGCATTCGACCGACGGCGGCAACGTCAAATGGCTGCTGATCGGCATGCTGTGGATGGTCGCAATAGCCTCGCAGAACATCCTGCCCATCCATATCGCGTTTATTCCGCTGCTGGTACCGCCACTGCTCTATGTACTGAGCAAGTTGCAACTGGATCGCCGATTGATTGCCTGCGTGATGACGTTCGGTCTGATCACCCCGTACATGTTTCTGCCGGTGGGCTTCGGCAACATCTTCCTTAATGAAATCCTGCTGGCCAACGTTGCCCGCAGCGGTGTCGACATCAGCGGCATCAATGTCACCCACGCCATGGGTATTCCGGCATTGGGCATGGTGTTCGGCCTGGCGATGGCTTTCGTCAGCTACCGCAAGAAGCGCGTTTACAACCTGGCGAAAATCGAGCAGGTCGAGCAAGTGGCGGTGCAGTACAACCCGCTGAGTCTGATGATGGCCGGTGTGGCGATTGCGGCGGCATTCGTCGTTCAGTTGTTGCTGGACTCGATGATTATCGGGGCGCTGGCCGGTTTTCTGATTTTCTCGGCCTCGGGTATCGTCAAGTGGCGCGAGACCGATGACCTGTTCACTCAAGGCATGAAGATGATGGCGATGATCGGGTTCATCATGATCGCCGCCTCCGGGTTTGCCGAAGTGATGAAGGCCACCGGGCAGGTGCAGACACTGGTCGAATCGTCGGCAACATGGATCAACCACAGCAAGGGCGTGGGTGTGTTGCTGATGCTGCTGGTGGGTTTGTTGGTGACCATGGGCATCGGCTCGTCGTTCTCCACCGTGCCGATTCTGGCGGCGATTTTCGTGCCGCTGTGTGTGCAATTGGGTTTCAGCCCTCTGGCGACCGTGTGCATTGTCGGCACCGCCGGTGCACTGGGCGACGCAGGTTCACCGGCCTCGGACTCGACGCTGGGCCCGACCTCCGGCCTGAACATCGACGGCCAGCATCACCATATCTGGGACACCGTGGTGCCAACGTTCCTGCACTACAACCTGCCACTGCTGGCGTTCGGTTGGATCGGGGCGATGGTTCTGTAACACCACAAATCCCCCTGTGGGAGCGAGCAGGCCCGCTCCCACAGGGGGGGATTGAATCGTTTGCTCAACTTTTGATCTGGCGTGCCGTTAAAGCCTTTAACCACGCCAATAAAACCAAGAGAGTGAGCCCCCCATGCGCCTGAGTCTCAAGGCTAAAGTCCTTTCCCTTGCCGTTCTTCCGGTGTTGCTATTTGCGCTGGTGATCAGCCTGACCACGCTGTTCATCCTTCAGGATCAGGCCAGCAAGGAAGTCGAAGAAACCCGCCAGCGTCTGCTCAGCGACGCCAAAGCCACGCTGCAAAGTTACGTCGCCGTGGCCATGACCGCGATCAAGCCTTTATACGACGCCGCCGCTCCCGGCGATGAAGCGGCGCGTGCGCAAGCGATCAAACTGTTGTCGGGTATTCGCTACGGCAAGGATGGCTACTTCTTCGGTTACGACTCCCAGACCGTGCGCCTGTTCAAGGCCAATGATCCCGAAGGCGTAGGCAAAAGCTTCAAGGACAACCGCGATCCAAACGGCGTCTACGTCAACCGCGGTCTGGTGAGTGTGGCGAAGGACGGCACCCACTATCTGCAATACAGCTCACCGCTGCCAGGCAATGCCAAGGTGCTGGTGCCGAAACTCGGCTACACCGAATACCTGGCGAAGTGGGACATGGCCGTCGGTTCTTCGGTCAACCTTGACGGCATCGAGGCGCAGGTGGAGGTGGTCGAAGCCAAGGTGCAGGAACGTATGCAAGGCGTGGTGCTGAGCATCGTGGGTGTGGCTGTGGTGATGCTGTTGCTCATTGCCGTGGCGGGGATGTTGCTGGCCAACACCATTCTGCGTCCCCTGAACTTGATGAAAGCCAACCTCGATGACATCGCGGCGGGCGAGGGCGACCTGACTCGCCGACTGACCATCACCAGCCAGGATGAACTCGGCGAACTGGCCGGCTCGTTCAACCGTTTCGTCGACAAGATTCATGGTCTGGTGCGCCAGATCACCGAGATGACCACGCAACTGACCGGGTTGGTGACGCAGGTGTCCGATCAGGCGCAGCGCTCGGATCAAGCGATGGAGCGTCAGCGCCACGAGACCGATCAGGTCGCCACGGCGATCAACGAAATGTCCGCTGCCGCGCAGGAAGTCGCCAAGAGTGCGCAAAACGCTGCCGTCGCTGCCCAGCAGACCGACGAGGAAGGCCAGAGCGCCAAGCGCGTGGTGGCCGGCAGCATCAAGCAGATTCATGCGCTGGTGGACGACATTCGCAGCAGTGGCGTGTCGCTGGACAGCCTGCAACAGGACGTGTCGTCGATTGTCGGCGTGCTGGGGGTGATCCGCTCGATTGCCGAACAAACCAACCTGCTGGCACTGAACGCGGCGATTGAAGCGGCGCGGGCCGGTGAGGCCGGACGCGGTTTTGCGGTGGTGGCCGATGAAGTGCGGGCGCTGGCCAGTCGTACGCAGATCAGTACGCAGGAAATCCAGGGGATGATCGATCGCCTGCAGGCCGGGACGCAGTCGGCGGTCGAGGCCATGCGCCGTTCCAGTGAGGCAGGTGATGGCACCTCGGTGCAGGCCAATCAGGCCGGGGCTTCGCTGGATGCGATGGCTGAGTTGATTGCGACAATCAACTCGATGAACGCGCAGATTGCCAGCGCTGCCGAAGAGCAAACGGCGGTGGCCGAAGAGATCAACCGCAGCGTGCATCAGATTGCGGTGGCGGTGGATAACGTGGCGGATGAAACGCAGTTGGGGGCGCAGACTTCACGCAGCCTGGCGGATCTGGGCCAGCGACTGGGCAAACTGGTCGGGCAGTTCCGTATCTAGAACGCTACACATAACCTGTGGGAGCGGGCTTGCTCGCGAAGGCGTCGTGACATTAAGTATTTGTGTCTCTGACACACCGTCTTCGCGAGCAAGCCCGCTCCCACATTGGGTTTTGTGCAGGGCTTAAGGTCTGTCCCAATAGGGGATTTCGCCGAAGCATTCGATGAAGAAGTCGATGACTGTGCGCACCTTCACCGACAGCCGACGGCTCCCCGGCCACAGCACTGCAATCTGCTGCGGCTCCAGGCTGTTGGAGACCTGATATTGCCTCAGTACCGGTACCAGCGTGCCTTCGCGCACCGCCTCACCAATCAGCCATGACGGAAACATCACCAGCCCCAACCCTTGCTCGGCGGCTTGCGTGAGGGTGTCGGCGTGGTTGCCGGTGATCGGGCCTTTGACCGAATACGGCGTCCAGTCTTGCCCCTCACGGCGAAAAAACCAGCGCTGTTGGCCGGTCGCGCCTTTGTAGGCCAGGCACTGATGCTGCGCCAGATCATCCGGATGTTGCGGGATGCCGTGGCGTTTGAGGTAAGCGGGGCTGGCGGCGACCTGGAATCGATGCGGCGCCAGAATCCGCGCTTGCATGCTGGAATCGTGCAAAGGGCCGATGCGAAACAGCAAATCGGCGCCTTCCTGCAGCGGATCGACGTAATGGTCAGTCTGTTGAATATCCAGTTGCAGCTTCGGATAGCGCGCGCATAACTGACCGAGCCACGGCGTCAGATGGCGTTGGCCGAACACCACGGGGGCGTTGATTCGCACCAGGCCCGTGGGTTCGCTTTGCTGTTCCTGCAACGCCTGCTCGGCTTCTTCCAGTTGCACCAGCACCAGCCGCGCATGATGGCCGAGCATGCGTCCGGCTTCGGTTGGCGTAACCGCCCGGGTGTGGCGGTAGAGCAATTGCTGGTTGAGCGCCTGCTCCATCAACTGGACCTGCCGAGAGATCGATGAGGGCGCCACGCCTTCGCGGCGGGCGACTTCGGAAAAACTGCCTTGGTCGAGTACGGCCACAAATAGCCTTAGCGCTTTGAATCCCAGTTCGTTAAGCCCGTGCATGCGGTGCCCTGCTGTGCGTATTGCGCAAAAGTGTTGTCCGGATGCTCCCATTTATCGCACAGCGGCGCCAGCCGATAATCCGCGCCATCGTTTATTGGCCTGGATGTTTGTGATGCAGACGTTGGATGAAGTGAGTGTTGCGCCGCCGGCGGTCAGACCGGGGTTGCGCTTGTTGTTGCTGCCGCTGGTGATTTTGGCGGGGATGGGGTTGTCGGTAGAGGCCGGGTTGCTCGGGCCGTTGGGTGTGCAGGTGGGGCATTTGTGGGCGACGTTGAGCATTTTCGGCGTGGGCTCGGCGATTCTGTTTTTGCTCCTGTTGTTCAGCGGCCAGCAACAAGGGCCGGCGTTGAACACATTGCCGCGCTGGCAGTTGATCGGAGGTGTTCTCGGACCGGTCTATGTGGTGGTGCTGACGCTGGCGACCCCGCACATCGGCATCGCCATGACCATGATCGCGATTCTCTCCGGGCAGGTTGGCAAGAGTGTGTTGATCGACCACTTTGGCTGGTTCGGCGCGGTTCGTAAAAAGGTCAACGGTGAACGTTGGCTGGCGCTGCTGCTGATTGTCGCGGCACTTGTCTTGATTGCTCGGGGTTGATGATGAATCTGATTATTTTGTTGGCCGTGGTGGTTGCAGCGGGCGCGGTGTTGAGTGTTCAGGCTGCGATCAATGGGCGTCTGGGTGAAACCGTTGGGGTGTTGCGCAGTAGTTTGCTGACGTTTGCCGTGGGTGCGCTGGTTACCGGGTTGCTGATTGTGTTCTTCGAACCGGCCCACGCGGTGAGTTTGCTCGACGTGCCGAAATGGCAGCTCAGCGGTGCGTTGTTTGGCGTGGTGTACATGATCGTGATGGTCGGTGCAGTGCCTCGGGTGGGTACCGCGGTGGCGACCGTGGCGGTAATTGTCGGGCAGCTCGGAATGGGGATGTTGATCGATAACTTTGGCTGGCTTGGTAACCCGGCTATCGATTTGTCCGCTAACCGGATGTTGGCGATGGTTTGTTTGGGGTTGGCTTTGGTGTTTATGTATCGCAGCAGTGTTCGGGGTTCTGACTGATTGGGAGTGTCTACTGCCTCAAGCCCGCAGACCTGGCGACCCTGCCAAGCTCGCCCAGGTTTCGCCCCGTCTATCTCGTCGCCCCCACGCTGGATGACGAACCCCCGCGCGTCGAGGCCTGCGAGTCGCTTTCAAACGCCCATGCCATGGCCGGTAATATCGCCAGCTCGGTGGGCGGCCCGGAGCGCAAACCGCTACTGGCGCTGCAACAGGTGATCATGCTGAACGAACTGTCGGTCAATCGGCTATTGGATAAACTCCGTTTGCCGTCATAGCGGCGAAGATGATGAGTGGGGCGCTTGCCCCGCTCATCGGGCATAAACCGTAATGTCTGATGCTGATTTATTGATCGGTTCTTGTCAGTTTGAAAGTGCCGTCCGGCTTTAAGCGATACCCAGCGGATTTGAATGTTGCGGTGAAATTGCCGGTGACCGTGCCTGTTTTCCGATCCAGTCTGATCGTGAGCTCCGCATCATCGGCATCGACAGTTGCGAATCCCGTGAAACCCGGTGGGGCCGGTATCGAATGGATATGGGAAACATGCAACCCTTGGCCGTCATTCAGTTTGTAGGTGTACTCCATCAAGTCTTCGTCCAGGTAAGGCACGCTCAAAAGCAAGGCGAAATAGTTTTCCTCCTCCCCCGTCCCGGTCGAACCGCTAAACACCCAACTTTCTTTGCCGGTCGGCGGGAAGACGCTGTAGTGAAACGAGCTGTCTTGAGCGTAGATTGGGCCCGCGTTGAAACTCCAGTGAAAATCATGGGTGGCGGGCTGAACACTGTTTTGCTTCGGGATGAAAATGCACTTGGCGCTCATGATGAAATCCTTCTTGGGGAATGAACAAAGACCGGCGAAAACACCTGAGTGCCCATTGATGGTGATTTTATGGACGCGTGTCTACTGTAAAACCTGACAGCTGGACGACCTCGCGTAAGTGTGGGCGCTGAGTACAAATGTCCAGGTCGCGAGATACACGGTCCAGGATCGTTTGACCAGACCCCCTTGGGGGAGAGGGTTGGGGTAGGTCTCACCACAATAAAAAACCCGGAAGCTTTCGCTGTCCGGGTTTTTTAATGAAGCAAGATCAAAAATCCGCAGCCTTCGGCAGCTCCAGAGATCGGTGTAGAGGCTGCTGCGATCTTTTGATTGTCAGCGGTTAAACCGCTCCACCAGCGAATACTGCGTATTGGCAGTCTTGGTCAGCTCTTCACTCAGCAGCGCCGAGTTATGCGCCTGTTCCGAGGTCTGATCCGCCAGTTCCGAGATATTGCTGATGTTGCGGCTGATTTCTTCAGCCACCGCACTTTGCTCTTCGGTCGCGGCGGCGATCTGCGTGGTCATGTCGGTGATGTTGGCCACCGCCTCGCTGATGCCCACCAGAGCCTGATCCGCTTCCAGCACCCGTGCCACGCCTTCTTCGGCCTGGCGATGCCCGGCTTCCATGGTCTGCACGGCGCTGCTGGCGGTCTGTTGCAATTTGGCGATCAGGGTGTGGATCTGCCCGGTGGATTCGCTGGTGCGTTGCGCCAGTTGGCGCACTTCGTCAGCCACGACGGCAAAACCACGGCCCATTTCGCCGGCACGGGCCGCTTCGATGGCGGCGTTGAGCGCCAGCAGGTTGGTCTGGTCGGCGATGCCTTTGATCACGTCGACCACGCCGCCGATTTCGTCGCTGTCCTTGGCCAGTTGGGTCACGGTCAGACCGGTTTCCCCGACGACAACGGACAGGCGCTGAATGGCTTCGCGGGTTTCACCGGCGATGTCACGACCGCGACCGGTCAGGCGATTGGCTTCCTGGGTAGCGTCGGCGGTGCGCTGCACATGGCTGGCCACTTCCTGCGTGGTCGCGGCCATCTGGTTGACGGCGGTGGCGACCTGTTCGGTTTCCACGCGCTGACGTTCCAGGCCGCTGGAGCTGTTGTGCGCCAAAGCGTCGGACTGCTTGGCCTGATCGGTCAGGTGTTCGGCGGTGTCCTGCAGTCGGGTCAGGCAGGTTTTCAGGCGTGCTTCCTGGCTGAGGATCGACATTTCCAGACGCGCTTGGGCGCCACGGCTGTCGGTGTACATCTGTGCGATCAATGGGTCGGAGGTGGTCTGCTCGGCCAGGCGCAACAGGCGTTTGAGCCCGCGTTGCTGCCATTGCAGGCCCATCAGGCCCAACGGCACCGACAAACCGGCCGCCAGGGCAAAGCCCCAGTGCGAGTTCAGGGTCGCGCCGATCACGAAGCTCAGTTGGCTGACCAGAATGAACGGCAGCCAGTCTTGCAGCACAGGTAGCCATTTATCGCTGGAAGGGATCGCCGACTTGCCCTGGTTGATGCGTTGGTAGAGCGCTTCGGCACGGCGGATCTGTTCGGCAGTGGGTTTGATCCGCACCGACTCGTAACCGATCACTTGACTGCCATCGAACACCGGCGTCACGTAGGCGTTAACCCAGTAGTGGTCGCCCGTCTTGCAGCGATTCTTGACAATGCCCATCCATGGCAAGCCTTGTTTCAGTGTGCCCCACATGTGCGAAAACACCGCCGCCGGCACGTCGGGGTGACGGACCAGGTTATGCGGCGCACGGATCAATTCTTCACGCGAAAACCCGCTGATCTCGACGAAAGCGTCGTTGCAGTAGGTGATCATGCCTTTGGCGTCGGTTGTGGAAATCAACCGTTGCTGAGCCGGAAAGGTCCGTTCGCGTTGTGTAATGGGCTGGTTGTTACGCATGTTTTTCAATCCGCAAGGCTTTGAAAGGTTGTCGGCGCTGTCAGCTTTTTATTGAAGTTTTTTTTCAGTTTTAAGTACGGCGTCGCAAAACGGCTCTTGCTTCAGCCAGCGAGCATCGGATAAGTGAACAAGCCGAAATGGAGCAGGTTCAGTCCGAAGTGTGTGGCGATCGCCGCACCGAGTCCGCCAAATCGGTAGGCCAGACCATAGCCGACACCTGCCAAACCCGCTAGCAACACCCATGTCCAGCCTGCGCCGATATGCGCCAGTGCAAACAGCGATGAAGCCACTAGCAGGGCAAGGTTTTCGCCATAAGGCAGGTGTTTGAAGTGTCGGCTCAGACCGCCCTGTATATAGCCACGAAACAACGCTTCCTCGACCAGTGTCACCAACAGAAGATTGTTCAACACCCACAGCCACGCCGGATCCGGCCATTTCGGCGCCCAGGCGATCACGCCGAGCAACATCGCGCCGCCCAAAGCCAGAATGACGCTCAAGGTCAGGGCCAAAACAGTGGCGTAGACCGTCAGGCGCAACGACCGCCGCGCGACAATCCACGGGCACACCAGCAACAGCCAGAAACCGATCAGCGGTTTGTCGAGATTGAGGTACATCGAAAACGGCACGGCGTTGTCGGTGAAGCGTTGCGGGGCGATGGCCCGGCCGTTATAGAAGCCGGGCAGCCAGTGCAGGGCCAGCGCCACGGCCAAAACAATGAACAGACCATGCCCCAGATAACGTCCGACCGGCACCTGCTGCTGGCGTACGGCGAAGCCTGCGAATAACAGAAGCGCGATCGAGATCAATGCCAGCCAGCCGAGTTGGCCGAGGCTCAGCGCCAATCCGTAGCCGAGGCCGAGCAGTGCCAGATAGAACCATGGCAGAGACTTCATGGAGGGTCCTTGTGCAGAGGGTGTGGAGGGGCTTTCTACACGGACGGGCGGCGGGGGACAAGTGAAGGTGAAGTGAGAAACCGGGACAGCACCAAAGCCATTGGCCAAACACAAATCCCAATGTGGGAGCGGGCTTGCTCGCGAAGGCGGTGGGTCAGGCAATGAATGTGTCGACTGATACACCGTTTCCGCGAGCAAGCCCGCTCCCACCGGGGATTTGTATTCCACCGGGGGGCAGAGGGATTAGCGCAGGTTGAGTTTTGCCGCTGCGCGTTCGGTAATTTCTGTGCGCAGCTTCAACGATGGCGCGGCGAGCAGACGGGCCTGGTCGACAATTGCGCTCGGTGCGGTGTCAGGAGAGCCGGAGCTGAACGGCGGTGCGGGGGCGTATTCGAGTTGCAGTTGCACCCGTTGTGCCGTTTCGGCATCGACCAGTTCAGCCGCCAGCACCAGCGCAAAGTCGATCCCGGCCGTAATTCCGCCCCCGGTGATCAGATTGCCGTCACGCACCACCCGTTCCTTCACCGCAATCGCGCCCAAGGTTGGCAGCAACTCGTGGTACGCCCAGTGCGTGGTGGCGCGCTTGCCTTGCAGCAGACCGGCGGCGCCGAGTACCAGCGAGCCGGTGCACACCGAGGTCACGTAACGCGCTTGGGCGGCCTGGCGTTGAATGAACGCGAGGGTCTGCTCGTCTTCCATCAATGGCCCGACGCCGCCACCGCCCGGCACACAGATCACATCCAGATCCGGGCAGTCTTCGAACGTCGTGGTCGGTTTGAGCAGCAGACCGGTGCTGGCGGTGACGGGCATCAGATCCTTCCAGATCAGGTGCACCTGCACATCCGGCAGCGAAGCAAGCACGTCATACGGGCCCGTCAGGTCGAGTTGCTGAACCTGTGGGAACAATAGAAAACCGATCTGCAACGTCATGGTGTTTTTCTCCATTGAAGGGGTGGACGGCTTCACTGTAGGCGCGTAGGTTCTGGCGTATACGCCAATTACCCCACGAATTACGCCAAATGCCCAAAGCCATTCACGTACTCGCGTTTGCCAACATGCAGATCCTCGACGTCACAGGGCCTTTGCAGGTATTCGCCTCGGCCAACGACATTGCCCGCCAGCGCGGTTTGCCGATTCCGTATGCGCCGACGGTGATTGCCCGCGAGGCCGGGGCGGTGATGTCGTCGGCAGGCTTGGCGATATTGGCAGAACCGCTACCGCAAGAGCCCAGCGACACGCTGATCATTGCGGGCGGCTGGGGTATTTATCCGGCGGCTGAAGATGTGCCGCTGGTGGATTGGGTGCGCGAACACGCGGCGAAATGTCGGCGCGTGGCTTCGGTGTGCACCGGGGCTTTCTTGCTCGCAGCCAGTGGCTGGCTCGACGGTCGTCGCGTTGTCACCCACTGGACCCGTTGCGAACAACTGGCGCAGCAGCACCCGAAACTGCAGGTCGAGGCCAATCCGATTTTCATCAACGACGGCCCGGTCTGGACCTCGGCGGGCGTCACCGCCGGCATCGATCTGGCACTGGCGATGGTCGAGCAAGACCTAGGTCGCGAGATTGCGCTGGACGTCGCCCGGCATCTGGTGGTGTTCCTCAAACGCCCGGGCGGGCAGTCACAGTTCAGCGTGACGCTTGCGTTGCAAAATCAGGGCAATCGCTTTGATGACTTGCATGCCTGGATCGCCGAGAACCTGACCTGCGATCTAGGCGTGCCGACCCTGGCCGAGCAGGCGGGCATGAGCGAGCGCAGCTTCGTGCGCCACTACCGCGCCGACACCGGCCAGACCCCGGCGCGGGCGATTGAGCTGATTCGCGTCGAAACGGCGCGGCGGCTACTCAGTGATACGGGCTTGCCGGTCAAACGCATCGCCGCCCACTGCGGGTTTGGCAGTGAAGAGACGCTGCGCCGCAGTTTTCTGCGGGCGATTGGCGTGACGCCGCAGGCTTATCGGGAGCGCTTTTCGGTCAGTGCTGCAAAAGATCCAGCACTGCCCTGAGCGTTGGCCCGGTCAGGCTTCAGCTTCCGCCACCTGATTGAAATACTTGCTCCGATCCGGGGTAAACGTGACCCGCATCTTTGTCCGCGAACAGGTCAGCGAGCGTTCTTCACTCAAGTGAATATCCAGGTCTTCCCCGCGCAACCCCTGCCACTGGGCGAGGTATTTGAGCGAGCCGTACTTCTCGCTTTTCTTCAAGCTACGGCTGACGCCGCCTTTCCAGCCGAGTACCGGCAATTCGTCGGCGAGGCACTGTTGGGCGAGTTCGGGGAAACGGATGGCGCGCTGGCGGCCGATTTCCCAGCATTTGATCAGGCCTTTGTCGTCGGCCTCCCACAGTTGAGTGCGGGTCAGGCCGGTGCGCAGGGGCGAGTCGATGGTGCGCTGGACGTGGTGGGTCATTCTGGTTCCTTGAATCGGGTTTTGTTGGACAGCTCCGCTGTGCCCGTTGCGGTGGATGTTAGGGGCGGATTAAACAGCTGGCAACAAGGTATTTCGGGGTGTAAGTGCAAGTTGCAGGGGGAGGATGGATCAAGTGCTGTTGAGTATTTGTAGTCCCTCGCCGCAGGGACAGGACTTTCCTGCATCAGTGGCGGGTTTTAGTCCTACAGCGAGGGTTATTTGAGTGAAATTTCCGACAGCCTCTGACGACATTACGGCTGCCAAGCATTCTTTTCTCCGCTCAAACGACGATCCAGAAAACTTGCCGCGCTGATCAACGCCAGGTGTGTCAGCGCCTGTGGCGTGTTGCCCAAGTGGCGTCCATGGGTGTCGAACTCCTCGGCATACAGCCCCAGCGGGTTGGCGTAGCGCAGCAATTGTTCGAATTGCAGGTGCGCTTTGTCCACTTGCCCGGCGCGCGCCAGGCATTCGACGTACCAGAATGAGCAGGCGGCGAACGCGCCTTCGGTGCCGGGCAGGCCATCAATGCCGTTGTCGTCGTTGCGATAGCGATAGACCATGCCTTCGCGCACCAGGCTTTTCTCGATGGCTTGCAGCGTTGCCAGCCAGCGCGGGTCCTTGGCACTGACGAAGCGCATCAACGGCATCAGCAGCATCGAGCCGTCCAGCGCGGTGCCGCCCTGGTACTGAACAAAATGCCCATGTTCTTCGTTCCAGAAGTTTTCCCAAATGTCGCTATAAACGGCCTGTCGGGTTTGATCCCATCGCGCAAATGGCGCGGGCAGCGAGCGTTTGTAAGCCAGGCGAATCGCGCGATCCAGCGCTACCCAGCACATCAGCCGTGAGTGCAGAAAATGATGCTGCTCACCGCGCATTTCCCAAATTCCTACATCTTTGTTCTGCCAAGTCTCACAGACGCGGTCGACTATTTGCCGGACATGATTCCAGCCCTCGTGAGAAATCGCATCGCCGTACTTGTTGACCAGGTACACCGCGTCCATTAACTCGCCAAAAATGTCGAGCTGGATTTGGTCGTAGGCTTCGTTGCCGATCCGCACGGGTTGGGCGCCGCCGTGACCTGACAGGTGAGTCAGCTCGGTTTCCGGCAACCGCTGGCGCCCGTCGATACCGTAAAGAATATTCAGTTTCATCGATTTGCCGTGGCCATCGCTGACCCGGCCACGCAGCCAGCGCATGTAGTCGTTGGCTTCCCCGACAAAGCCAAGACGCATGAACGCATATACCGTGAATGAGGCGTCGCGGATCCAGGTGTAGCGATAGTCCCAATTGCGCGACCCCCCCGGCGTTTCCGGCAGGCCGAACGTGGCGGCGGCGAGGATGGCGCCGTGTCTGCGTGAGGTCAGCAGCTTGAGTGCCAGCGCCGAGCGGTTGACCATCTCGCGCCAGCGTCCGCGATAGCTGGACTGGCTGATCCAGTCGCGCCAGTACTTCAGGGTGCGCGCCATGCACAGGTTGCCGGCCCCTTCGGCAAAGCGAGGATCCTGGCTTTCACCGAGCATGAATGAGGCTTGCTGATCCTGCTGCAAGGTGAACGTTGCGACAGCCGCGCCTGCGTCAATGTTCAGCGCCTGGTCGGCAGCCAGCCGCAGGGTTGGATAACCGCTGGCACTGAATAACACGTCTTGCCTGTCCATCCGGGCGCTCGTTTCGGCGCGGGCGTAGTCATGCTTGACGGCGCAGCGCATATGAAACGTCGCCTGACCGCTGGCCACCCGAACCCGCCGCATGAGTACCGGCATGTCATCTTCGTTGTCGCCGATGGGAAGCAGGTCGGTGACTTCGACCACCGCGTGCTCACTGAGCCAGCGGGTCTGCAAGACGTTGGTGCCCGGCAGGTAAATCTGTTCGCGCCGTGCATCGGGCAAGTCCGGTGCCAGTTGAAAAATCCCTGCTTCAGGGGTATCCAGCAGCGAACAGAAAATCGACGGGCTGTCGAACTCCGGCCAGCAGAAAAAATCCACGCTGCCCTTGTCGTTGACCAGTGCCGCACTGCGCATGTCGCCGATGATGCCGTGGGCGTCGATCGGGCTTTGTCGTTCTTGATGATGTTCAGCCATTGCCGCGAAACTCCGGATAGAGGCTCATGCCGCCGTCGATGAACAGGGTCGTACCGACGATGTAGTCGGACGCGTCAGAGGCGAGGAAGACCAGGGCATTGGCGACGTCTTCAGCTTCGCCGATACGTCCGTAAGGAATCAGCTCGAGCAGTTTTTCGCCGGCATCCCCTTCAGTGGCCGCGGTATTGATCGCCGTGCGAATCGCTCCCGGCGCAATGCCGTTGATGCGAATGCGCTGATGGCTGACTTCCTGAGCGAGGGTCTGCATCAACTGATCGACGCCTCCCTTGGAGGCCGCGTAGTTGACGTGCCCGGCCCATGGGATGCGCTGGTGCACCGAACTCATGTGAATGATCTTGCCAGCGGCCCGGGAGACGCCTTCGCGAATACCTTGGCGCTGGAAAATCCGCAGCGCGGCGCGAGCGCAGAGGAACTGGCCGGTGAGGTTGACGCCGATCACCGTGTTCCAGTCGTCCAGCGACATGTCCACGGCGGCGGCGTCTTTTTGCAGGCCGGAATTGGCCACCAGAATATCCAGTGAGCCAAAGGCTTCCAGGGTGTCAGTGAACATCCGATCGACCTCATCCTCTTTTGACACATCGGCGCCAATGGCGAGGGCTTGACCACCGTCGGCGATGATCTGCCGGACCAGCGCTTGGGCGGGTTCGGCATGACGATTGTAGTTGATGACGACCGCAGCGCCGGCAGCGGCGAGGGCTTTGGCAGCCGCATGACCGATGCCGGAACTGGCACCGGTCACCAGGGCCACCTGGCGGGTGAGGGATATCTGCATGCGCGATGGACCTGGGGTTGAGGATTTAATCAACTGACAGACCTTGCGCAGAGAGAGTTCATTCCGTTGTCCGATGGTCAGTCAGACTTGATAACGACCGCTATGCTTGTGCCATTCGAGATTGCCCGCCAGCCAGGTTTGCACCCCGTTCAGATAGCGTAGTAGCAGTGATGACGAACCGGCTCTCAGCGCCTGATCTGCTTCTTCATACAGGCGAACGACTTCATCGTGAATGTCGGCGCTGCGGCTCATGGCGTCGCTCAATGAACCCCGCTGTTCGCGGGCCAGCAATGAGGGCAAATTGAAATCGCCGATTTGCGCCATGTTTTCCTTGCGGGCCGAGTACAGATCATTGGCAATCATCGTGGCGCTGGCTGCCAGTACGGTCACTCGTCTTACCGCTGGGCTGCTGTAGATATTCGCAGGCAGCTCATAGCCGCCGATCACATCGATCAATGACATGCATGGCAGGAAACTGTTGATCTGCCGTTGTGCGAGGTATTCCCATATCGCTGGCACCATTCTTTCGATACGCCAGGTGGCTTCGGCAGTCATTGTGACGAACATGGCGATTGTTTCGTGACGTATGCGGGCCAATTGGGAGGGCGTCGAGAACTGTGCGACCCGGTGCATATAGGCGCGAAGTGCAACCAGTACGGGGTCGCGAAGCAGCGCTTGATCCAGCTCGACTGAAAAGGGGACAGGCAGGTAGGCGGGTTCCATTGCCGCCAGCGCTAAAGACAACCGTGGGCCGACCAGTTGCGGAACGGAACCGGTTCTTTCATCGTCGCAGTAATAGTCGTCGACCGCGAACAGAGCAGCGAAACATTGCGCCGAAAGCAGCAGACGGTCGGGATCGTCGGTATCTCTGTGGCAGAGCATGGCGAAGCGGCCGAAATTCGAGTCACGGACAGCTGTCTGTTTGCCAGGGAAAATACCGACCTGTTCGATCCAGCTCATCAAGCGCCGATTGACCTCTGCGCCAAGGTTCTCATCGATATCCTGCGCTTCCGGGCAGCGAAGAGGGCGCACAGCGTAGGCATCCTTCGCAGGCATTTCGGTTTGTGCGGTGGACTTTGACGGGGTCATGGGGGCTCCCCCGGCTTCAGCACATCGTGATTCGATGCCAGCGGCTTGATCAGTCCAGCGCCTTTTCCAGCGCAGACCGGATGTGAGGCATTTTCGTCTGGCGCCAGTTCATCAAATGATCTGGCGCGGCGAGCGGGCGCTGTAGGGGTGAAGTTGATGTACCTGAACATCGCAGTGGTTCCTGCTTGAGGGGCAGGATGAATGAGAGCGTGTCTGACGGAAAAATACACCTGTCAGACCTGACAGGTTCGCTTGGTTTTTCGACAGGCGGTCGGTGCCATTTCGCGCCAGTGGCTGATCCGGCCATGAACACCATCCAAAGCAAAAGGCTTTCACACTCCACCAACAATTCCCCGCTTCCACGCTCATCAGCCTTTATGGCAACTTGGCCGCCCCTGATGAGGCTGCAACCGATGGCAAACCCTTACCGCGAATTGTTCAATGCCCCCGGCGCCCGAAATTTTGTGCTGGCGGGGATGATTGCGCGTATGCCGATTTCCATGACGGGCATCGGCGTGATCACCATGCTGTCGCAGTTGAAGGGCGGGTATGCGCTGGCGGGTGCGGTGGCGGCGACGTTTGCCTTGGCCACCGCGTTTTGTGCGCCGCAGGTGTCGCGGCTGGTCGATCGGTTTGGTCAGGGGCGCGTTTTGCCGCTGTCGGCATTGATCGGTGGCGGGGCGTTGTTGATGTTGTTGCTGTGTACGCGGTTGCAGGCGCCGACCTGGACGCTGTTCATCTTCGCCGCGTTGGCCGGTTGCATGCCGAGCATGTCGGCGATGGTGCGGGCGCGCTGGACGCAAATCTATCGCGGCCAGCCACAACTGCAGACCGCGTATGCGCTGGAGTCTGTGCTCGATGAAGTCTGCTTTATCGTCGGCCCGCCGCTGTCGGTGGGATTGTGCGTGGCGGTGTTTCCCGAAGCCGGGCCGCTGGCGGCGTTGTTGATGTTGGCGATCGGCGTAACGGCGTTCGTGGCCCAGCGCAGCACCGAGCCGGCGGTGCATCCCCACGCATCCCATCACCAAGGCTCGATCATTCGCTCGACGGACGTTCAATGGTTGCTGCTGTTGATGACCGCCATGGGCATCATCGTCGGCGTGATCGATGTGGTCAGCGTCGCGTTCGCCCAGCATCAAGGGCAGCCGGCCGCGGCGAGCATTGTGCTGTCGGTGTACGCCATCGGCTCGTGCCTGGCCGGGATCGCGTTTGGTGCGATGCGTTCGAAACTGCCGTTGCCGCGATTGTTTTTGTATGGCGGTATGGCGACGGCGGTGACAACCTTGCCGTTGCTGCTGGCGAGCAATATTTTCGGGTTGTCGGTGGCGGTGTTTATCGCCGGGCTATTCTTCTCGCCGACGCTGATTGTGGCGATGGCGTTGATTGAGCGTATTGTGCCGCCGGCCAAACTGACTGAAGGTCTGACCTGGCTGGTGACCGGTCTGAGCATCGGCGTCGCTGTCGGTGCTGCCGGGTCCGGGGCGCTGGTGGATGCCTTTGGCGCGCGTAGCGGTTTCTGGCTGGCGATTGCGGCCGGATCGGTGGTGCTGGTTTCGGCGGTGCAGAGCTTCCGACATTTGAAATGAGCTCGTCCTTGTGGGCGCGGTCACCAACCGCGCCCCGAGTTGACCCAGAAGTTCACCGACAGCGACGTCGACACCGACACCACTTGATGGAACCAGCCCTCCGGCAAGAACAGCAGGTCCCCTGCCTCCAGCGTCACCCGCAGGAATGTCACATCCCGCGCCGCCGGGAAGCGTTCGTAGTCCGGCGCATCCGGGTTGAAGTCACAGCCATCCAGACCGCCCTTGGGCGCCGTCGACCAGGTGCCCAGCGCTTCACGGTGATGAGGCGCGGCGAGGGTGAACGTCTTCTGCCCCCAGACCTGAGCAAACAGATTGTCGGTGTCGTCGCGATGCAACGGCGTCAGCGTGCCTTTGGGGCCGATCCAGATTCGTGGCGGGATGAACAGCGTGGCATCGAAGTAGGGCGGGTACTGGATCTGCTGCATCAATTGCGTCGGCAGAATGTTGTTGCCCATGTACGCCGGCGGTTCACCGTCTGCACTTTTGGCCGCTGGCGTGTCCAGCGAGGCGATGAAGTCGGCCATCGATGTCGAACGGAAATCGCGTTCGGTAGAGAAGGTTTTCTTCACGTAATCGCCATGGCGAGTGATGCCTTGCAGTTCGGCGAAATGCACCAGCGATTCTTCGCGGCTGAGTTTGAACAACGGCCAGTCGTGCAGCGCGTTGCTGATCACCACGGGAATACCGTTAGGCAAGTACTTGCTTTTGAATTCGCTGACCGACAACTCGTTGCGCGCGCGTCGCTCGATGCTGATCTGTGTCGGCAGGCTGGCGGTGAGTTTTTCACTGAAGCGCGGCGGGGTCGGATAGCGCTTGTTCATGTCGACCTTTTCCGTCACGGGGCCACCGTGCATCGCATGCTCGATGATCTGCGGCAGCAGCGTCGCCAGGCCCATGTTGCCGCCGATCCTCAGGCGACCGCTGGCGAACAGTTCTTCGACGTTGGCCATGCCGCCCATGATCCCGAGAAAATCACACTCGGCGACTTCGATGGTCACATCGGGGCTGGCATGTCGGCCCGGCACAGTGCGGCTGCTGGCCTTGACCTCGGACCAGTAGGCCTGCTGCGGGCCAAACACGAATTGGAAAACGCCTTCGATGCCGACGGCACCGGCATTGGCGAACAACTTGCCCAGAATGCGCTGCAGGTCCACGGTGAATCCTCATTATTGGTTTTGGTCTGAACAGTTAACGAGCGCCTGTATGCAGGATTTACTGGCTGGCGACTAATTTGTTCAGGGCGCAATCCGTTTCTCACTACGGATAGTTTTTTTGAGGAGCGCATGGTGACCAAGCTGACCCTGCTGTGCCTGCCGTACTCTGGCGCCAGTGCCATGGTGTACAGCCGCTGGCGGCCGAAGATGCCGCAATGGCTGCACTTGCAACCTGTAGAGCTGCCGGGGCGCGGCGCACGTTTCGGTGAGCCATTGCACACCGACATGCGTGCACTGGCGAGGCAACTGGCTAAAGAGTTGTGCCCGACACTCAAGACGCCTTACGCGTTGTTCGGCCATAGCCTTGGCGCGTTGCTGGCCTGCGAAATGGCGCACGCCTTGCGTGCCCTCGGTTGCCCGGAACCGGTTGCACTGTTCGCCTCGGGCACGGCAGCGCCGACGATGCGCGCCGATTACGATCGCGGGTTTGCCGAGCCGAAAACCGACGCCGAGCTGATCGATCAATTGCGCACACTCAATGGCACCAGCGAAGAAGTGTTGGCCAACGCGGAGTTGATGAGCCTGACGCTGCCGATCCTGCGCGCGGACTTCCAGCTCTGCGGCAGATTCGAGCCGTTACGGCGACCACTGCTCAATTGCCCGGTGCATGTGTTCGGCGGCAAGGCTGACCGCGCCACCGCCGAGCAGTTGATCGGCTGGAGCAAGGAAACCCGTGGCAGCTTCTCGGTGGACATGCTCGCCGGTGGGCACTTTTTCATTCATGAGCATGAGGCCAAGGTGCTGAAGGTGATCAAGGATCAACTCGACCTGCATCATCGCCGGCATGCCAGCGCCGCAACCGCATGATCACGGCAATACCTGTGGGGGCGGGCTTGCTCGCGAATGCGGTGTTTCAGTTGATGTATTGCTGACTGATAAGCGCATTCGCGAGCAAGCCCCCCCCCACATTTGATTTGTGTTAACTGAAAAATCCCCGTTCTGCTTCCCGCCTGACAGTTGTTCTCATTCGCTAATTTTTCCGGTCTGCATTCGTTTCATAGGGACGACGTGCCTTTGTGCTGCCTGCCTACTGATCCGGATGCTGAGAAATGAATGCTGAAGACTCCTTGAAACTTGCTCGCCGGTTTATCGGACTGCCGCTGGAAAAGCGCCAGATGTTCCTTGCGGCTTTGCAAAAGGAGGGCGTGGATTTCGCCCGGTTTCCGATCCCCGCCGGCATCGAGGCCGAGGATCGTCAGGCGTTGTCCTACGCGCAGCGGCGCATGTGGTTTCTCTGGCAACTCGATCCGAAAAGTGGCGCCTACAACTTGCCGGGCGCAGTGCGTCTGAGTGGGCGCTTGAATGTGGCGGCGCTGGAGCAAGCCTTCGCCTGTCTGGTGGAGCGTCACGAAACCCTGCGCACGGTGTTCCAGCGCCAGGCCGATGACCGCCTGCTGCAAGTGCCGGCCAGCGCACCGCTGGTGATTGCCCGTGAAGATTTCAGCGCTCTGCCGCAGGCCGAACGCGAGCAGGCTGTGGTTCACGCCGCCGAGCAACAATCGGTGCTGCCGTTCGATCTGGCAGTCGGCCCGCTGCTGCGGGTCAATGTGCTCAAACTCGCGGAGCAGGAACACGTCCTGTTGCTGACCTTGCACCACATCGTCTCCGATGGCTGGTCGATGAACGTGCTGATCGATGAATTCATCCGCTGCTACGACGCGTTCGATGGCGATCAGCCGCCGCTACTGGCGCCGCTGCCGATTCAGTACAGCGACTATGCCCTGTGGCAACGGCGCTGGCTGGAGGCGGGCGAGCAGGCACGCCAACTCGACTACTGGCAGGCGCAACTGGGCGACGAACATCCGGTACTGGAATTGCCGCTGGATCATTCGCGCCCGACGGTGCCGAGCTATCGCGGTACCCGCTACGAATTTGCCGTCGACGCTCAGTTGGCCGAGCAACTGCGCAACACCGCGCAGCAGCATCAGGTCACCTTGTTCATGTTTTTGCTCGGCGCCTTTAACGCGCTGCTGCACCGGTATACCGGTCAGACGGATATCCGTGTCGGCGTACCGATTGCCAACCGCAACCGTGGGGACATCGAAGGGCTGATCGGCTTCTTCGTCAACACCCAGGTGCTGCGCACGCAACTGGACGGCCAGACCCGCGTCGATGATCTGCTGCGCGCGATCAAGGAAACCGCGCTCGGCGCCCAGGCTCATCAGGATCTGCCGTTCGAGCAACTGGTCGAAGCGCTGAAACTGGAACGCAGCCTCAGCCACACGCCACTGTTCCAGGTGATGTACAACCACCAGCCGCAAGTGGCCGACGTCGCCGCGCTGAGCACCGCGTCGGGTCTGGCGCTGAGCAGTCTCGACTGGCAGAGTCGTACCACGCAGTTCGACCTGACCCTGGATACCTGCGAGAAGGGTGGCAAGCTGCACGCCGCATTGACCTACGCCAGCGACCTGTTCGACGCCGCGACCATCGCACGCATGGCGCGTCACTGGCTGCGCTTGCTGGCAGCGATGGTCGCTGATCCGTCGCAGCGGGTTGGCGAGTTGCCACTGCTGGAGGTCGATGAACATCACGCGCTGGTGCACGCCTGGAACGATACGCCGGCGCTTTACCCGGCCGAGCAGTCGATTCATCAACTGATCGAAGCGCAGGTTGCCCGTACGCCGAATGCGCCAGCGCTGGTGTTTGGTGAGCAGACCTTGAGCTACGTCGAGCTGGATGCCCGGGCCAATCAACTGGCGCAGCTGCTGCGTGAGCAAGGCGTACAGGCCGACAGTCTGGTCGGCATCTGCGCCCAGCGCTCTCTGGAGATGGTCGTCGGCCTGCTGGCCATCCTCAAGGCGGGTGGCGCCTATGTGCCGCTGGACCCGGAGTATCCGCAGGAACGTCTGGCCTACATGATCGAGGACAGCGCCATCACCTTGCTGTTGACCCAAGCGGCGCTGCTGACATCCCTGCCGACTGACGGCGTCAAAGTCATTACGCTGGATCAGCCGGGCCTGCTCGACGGCTACAGTGAAAGCCGTGCGGATGTACCGGTTGATCCGTTGAATCTTGCGTACGTGATTTACACCTCCGGTTCCACCGGCAAGCCCAAGGGGGCCGGCAACAGTCACGCCGCGCTGGTCAACCGCTTGTGCTGGATGCAGGACGCTTACGCTCTGGACGCCAGTGATTCGGTGCTGCAGAAAACCCCTTTCAGCTTCGACGTATCGGTCTGGGAGTTCTTCTGGCCGCTGCTCAGCGGTGCGCGTCTGGTCGTCGCTGCGCCTGGGGCGCACCGTGATCCGCGGCAGATGATCGACACCATTAACCGCCACCGCATTACTACGCTGCATTTTGTGCCATCGATGTTGCAGGCGTTTATTCACGAGCCGGGCGTCGAAACGTGCGCCGGCCTCAAACGCATCGTGTGCAGCGGTGAAGCATTACCACTGGATGCGCAACTGCAAGTCTTCGCCAAACTGCCGAATGCCGGCCTCTACAACCTCTACGGTCCGACGGAGGCGGCCATCGACGTCACCCACTGGACGTGCGTCAACGAAGGCGCCGACAGCGTGCCGATCGGTCGTCCGATCGCCAACCTGCGCACCCATGTGCTCGACGCCGAACTGTCGCCGGTGCCAACTGGCGTGGCCGGCGAACTGTACCTGGGCGGAGCGGGGCTGGCGCGCAGCTATCACCAGCGTCCGGCACTGACCGCCGAACGTTTTGTGCCGTGCCCGTTCCATGAGGGCGCGCGCCTGTACCGTACCGGTGACCGTGTGCGTCAGCGAACTGACGGCGTGATCGAGTACCTGGGTCGTCTCGACCATCAGGTGAAACTGCGCGGTTTGCGCATTGAACTCGGTGAAATCGAAACCCGCCTGATGCAGCACTCGCGGGTGCGTGAGGCCGTGGTGCTGGTGCAGGGCGGCAAGCATCTGGTGGCTTATCTGGTGCTGGAAAATACTCAGCCGCACGAACAATGGCAGCAGGACGTCAAGGCCTGGCTGCTCGGCAGTCTGCCGGAATTCATGGTGCCGACCTACCTGATGACCCTGGCCACACTGCCGGTCACCGCCAACGGCAAACTGGATCGCAAGGCTCTGCCGCAACCTGACGCCGCGCCGCAGCAAGCCTTCGTTGCGCCGCAGGACACGATGCAAAAAGCCCTGGCGGCGATCTGGGCCGACGTGCTCGGTCTTGAGCGCGTCGGCCTCGAAGACAACTTCTTCGAGCTGGGCGGCGACTCGATCATCTCCATTCAAGTGGTCAGCCGGGCGCGACAGGTCGGGATTCGCGTCAGTGCGCGTGATCTGTTCCAGTACCAGACCGTGCGCAGCCTCGCACGGGTCGCCACGCTGGACAGCCAGACGTCGGTGGATCAAGGGCCAGTGACCGGCGACGCCGTACTCGGGCCGATCCAGCAACACTTCTTCAGCCATGCGATGCCGGTGCGTGAGCACTGGAACCAGTCGCTGCTGCTGACCCCGCGCGCCACTTTGAACGCTCAGTGGCTCGATACCGCGCTGGCGCACGTCATCAACCACCACGATGCCCTGCGGCTGCGCTTCGTCGAAAACGCCGAAGGCTGGCAGCAAAGCCACGGCCCACGGGTTGAAAGCGCTGGGCTGTGGCAGCGCGACGCCGACTCTGTCGAGCAGTTGAACGCCTTATGCAACGAGGCCCAGCGAAGTCTTGATCTGCGCAACGGCCCGCTGGTGCGCGCGTTGCTGGTCACGCTGGCCGATGGCAGCCAGTGTCTGGCGCTGATCATTCATCACTTGGTGGTGGATGGGGTTTCCTGGCGAGTGCTGCTGGAAGATGTGCAGCAGGCCTATGAGCAACTGGCAGCGGGCGGCGGCATTCAATTGCCGGCAAAAACCACAGCCTTCCAGAGCTGGACAGCACGCCTCGAAAGCGCAGCGTCGCGTTTCGACGACCAACTGAGCTATTGGAAAGCCCAGCATCAGGATGCCCGGGATCTGCCGTGCGAGCGTCCGGATGGCAGCCTGCAGAACCGGCATGGCGAGAAAATCCAATGGCGCCTCGACGCCGAGCGCACCCGTCAACTGTTGCAACAGGCGCCGGCAGCGTATCGCACGCAGGTCAACGATCTGCTGCTCACGGCACTGGCGCGCACCATCAGCCGCTGGAGCGAGCAACCGGGCACGCTGATCGAGATGGAGGGGCATGGTCGCGAAGATCTGTTCGATGACATCGACCTGAGTCGCACTGTGGGCTGGTTCACCAGCCTGTTCGCGGTAAATCTGATTGCCGACGACGATCTCGACGGTTCGATCAAGTCGATCAAGGAGCAACTGCGCGCGGTGCCGGACAAAGGTCTGGGCTATGGCGTGCTGCGTTATCTCGCGGCGCCGTCGGTATGCGCCGAATTTGAGTCGCTGGCGCCGCCGCGCATTACCTTCAACTATCTCGGCCAGTTCGACCGCCAGTTCGACGAGGCGGCGCTGTTCGTACCGTGCGCTGAAAACAGCGGTGTCGCGCAGGATCCAGAGGCGCCGCTGGCCAACTGGCTGGCCGTGGAAAGTCAGGTGTATGGCGGCGAACTGTCGATGAGTTGGGGGTTCAGCCGCGAGATGTTCGACGGCGCAACCGTACAGAAACTGGTGGATCAATACGCCGTCGAGTTGCACGCGCTGATCGAACATTGCTGCACCCTGCAAGCCGCGCAAGCGACGCCGTCGGACTTCCCGCTGGCGCAGGTCACGCAGGCGCAACTCGATGCACTGCCGGTGCCGGCCGGTCAGGTCGATGACCTTTATCCACTGTCGCCGATGCAGCAGGGTTTGCTGTTCCACACCCTCTACGAGCAAGCGGCGGGTGAGTACATCAACCAGTTGCGCGTCGATGTGCAAGGCGTTGATCCCGAGCGTTTCCGCGCTGCATGGCAAGCCACCGTCGACGCGCAGGACATTCTGCGCAGCGGTTTCGTCTGGCAGGGCGAACTGACGCAGCCGCTGCAGATCGTGCACAAGCAGGTGCAGTTGCCGTTTACCACGCTGGACTGGCGCAACCGCGACAATCAGCCAGCCGCTCTAGCAGCGTTGGCCGATGCCGAACGTCAGCAAGGCTTTGATCTGAGTTGCGCACCGTTGCTGCGACTGGTGCTGGTGCAGACCGGCGCCGAGCAATGGCACCTGATTTACACCCACCACCACATCCTGATGGACGGCTGGAGCAACTCGCAGTTGCTTGGCGAAGTCTTGCTGCGTTACGGCGGCCGGACGCCGGTAAGCGGCGGTGGACGTTTTCGCGATTACATCGCCTGGCTGCAACGGCAGGACGGTCAACTCAGTCAGGACTTCTGGAGCGAACAACTCGCTGCGCTGCAAGAGCCGACCCGACTGGCCCGCGCCGCCACCGGTGGGGGAAACCTCAGCGGTCACGGCGACCACTACCTGACGCTGGACGTGCCACGCACAAAGGCACTGGAAGCGTTTGCCCGTCAGCAGAAAGTCACCGTCAACACCTTGGTGCAAGCGGCTTGGCTGCTGTTGCTGCAACGCTACACCGGTCACGAAGCGGTGGCGTTCGGCGCGACCGTGGCCGGGCGTCCGGCGGATCTGCCGGGCATCGAGCAGCAGGTCGGTCTGTTCATCAACACCTTGCCGGTGATCGGTGCGCCGCGTCCGGACCAAACCGTCGGCCAATGGCTGCAAGCGGTGCAGGCGCAGAACCTCAGCCTGCGCGACTTCGAACACACGCCGCTGGCGGACATCCAGCGCTGGGCCGGGCAGGGTGGCGAAGCGCTGTTCGACAACATCCTGGTGTTCGAAAACTACCCGATTGCCCAGGCCCTGAGTCAGGCCGGGCAAGGGCTGGTGTTCGGTGGCGTGGGCAATCTGGAGCAAACGCACTATGCGCTCAGCGTAGCGGTCACGCTCGGCGAGCAACTGGCGTTGCATTACAGCTTCGACCGTGGCCAGTTCGCCGGCGATGTCATCGCCGGCATCAGTGCGCACCTGCTGCAACTGCTTGAGCAGTTTGCCGTGTCGGCTGAACGCAACCTCGGCGAAATCGGCCTGGCCAGCGCTGAAGAGCAGGCGCGCCAGCAAGCCGAAAACCATCCGCAACCGTACCCGGTGGACATCGGCGTGCATCAGCGTATTGCCGCGCTGGCCGGCGAAAGTCCGCAACGCACGGCGGTGATCTTCAACGGTCAGCGCTTCAGCTATGGCGAAATCGATCAGCGCGCCAACCAATTGGCCTACGCGTTGATCGCCCGTGGCGTCGGTGCGGAAACCCGCGTCGGTGTGGCCCTGCCGCGCAGTGAGGCGGTGATCGTCGCGTTGCTGGCGGTGCTCAAGGCTGGCGGCGCATACGTGCCGCTGGACACCAGCTATCCGCGTGAACGTCTGGCCTACCTGATCGAGGATTCGGGGCTCGCGCTGTTGATCAGCGACTCGTCGGTGTCGGCGCAATTGCCTGTGGCCGAATCGGTGCCGCTGCTTGAACTCGATCGCCTCGACTTGCGCGAATGGCCGATCACCGCGCCGCCCGTGCAACTCGATCCGCATAACCTCGCGTATGTGATTTACACCTCCGGCTCCACGGGTAACCCCAAAGGCGTCAGCGTCGCTCACGGCCCCTTGGCGATGCATTGCCAGGCCATCGGTCAGCGTTATGAAATGCGCGACAGCGATTGCGAATTCCACTTCATGTCGTTCGCCTTCGACGGCGCCCATGAGCGCTGGCTGACCAGCCTCACCCACGGCGCCTCGTTGCTGATCCGCGACGACAGCCTGTGGACACCGGAGCAGACCTACAACGCCATGATTGAGCATGGCGTGACCGTGGTCGCGTTCCCGCCGGTGTACCTGCAACAACTGGCCGAACACGCCGAGCGTGTGGGCAATCCGCCCAACGTGCGCATCTATTGCTTTGGCGGCGACGCGGTACCCAACGCCAGTTTCGAGCGGGTCAAACGGGCGCTCGATCCGGACTTCATCATCAACGGCTACGGCCCGACCGAAACCGTGGTCACGCCGCTGATCTGGAAGGCCGGCCGCGATGTGCCGTGCGGCGCCGCTTACGCGCCAATCGGCAGCCGCATCGGTGACCGTAGTGCCTACGTGCTCGACGCCGATCTGAACCTGTTGCCGCAAGGTATGGCTGGTGAGCTGTATCTGGGTGGCACGGGGCTGGCCCGGGGGTATCTGAATCGTCCGGGGCTGACCGCCGAGCGTTTTGTCGCTGATCCGTTCAGCCGCACTGGCGGCTTGCTTTATCGCACCGGCGACCTCGTTCGCCAGCGCGCCGATGGCACATTCGACTATCTGGATCGCATCGACAATCAAGTGAAGATCCGCGGTTTTCGCATTGAACTCGGCGAAGTCGAAGCCGCCCTGCAAGCGCTCGACGGCGTGCGTGAAGCCGTGGTCGTGGCCCAGGAAGGCAGTGCCGGCAGCGGCAAGCGTCTGGTCGCCTATGTGGTGGGTGATTCTGCCCGCGCCGACTTCACCGAAGAGCTGCGTGCGCAGCTCAAGGCAACCCTGCCGGGCCATATGGTGCCGGCGTATGTGTTGCGTCTGGAACGCATGCCGCTGACGCCGAACGGCAAACTCGACCGCAAGAACCTGCCGAAACCGGATGTCAGCCAACTGCAACAGACCTATGTCGCTGCGCAGAACGCGCTGGAGCAACAATTGGCGACGATCTGGCAAGACGTGCTCAAGCTTGAGCAGGCCGGTATCAGCGACAACTTCTTTGAGCTGGGCGGCGACTCGATCATTTCCATTCAAGTGGTCAGCCGTGCGCGGCAGGCGGGTATCCGCTTCACGCCCAAAGACCTGTTCGAGCACCAGACCATTCAGGCGTTGGCCGTTGTCGCGCAGACGGGCGAAGCGCTGCAAATGATCGATCAGCAACCGGTCACCGGCAGCACGGCACTGTTGCCGATTCATCAGGAGTTCTTCGCTCAGGCGATTCCTGATCGTCATCACTGGAACCAGTCGGTGATGCTCAAACCGAGTCAGGCGCTCGATGGCAACTTGCTTGAGCAAGCGCTGGATGCGTTGGTGCTGCACCACGACAGCCTGCGCCTGGAATTTGTCGAGCAGGCGGATGGCTGGTCGGCGCAATATCGCGACGTTGTGACCCAGGCGGGTGAAACGATCCTCTGGCAAGTCGCGGTCGCCGACCTCGCAGCCCTTGAGGCATTGGGCGACAAGGCCCAGCGCAGCCTGCAACTGAGCGGTGGCTCGCTGATTCGCGCGGTGCTGGCGAACCTGGCCGATGGCAGTCAACGCCTGCTGCTGATCGTCCATCATCTGGTGGTCGATGGCGTGTCGTGGCGGATTCTGTTTGAAGATCTGCAAAACGCTTACCGGCAGATCGCTACGGGCAATGCCGTGCAGTTGCCGGCCAAGACCCATGCGGTCAAAGCTTGGGCGCAGGCCTTGCAGGAATACGCCGCCACGCCTGCGCTGCAGTCTGAACTGGGCTTCTGGCAGCAACAGTTGCAAGGTGCATCGGCGACGTTGCCTTTCGACCGTCCCGACGGTGGGCAGCAACACGATCAGGCGCTGACCATTCGCAGCAAACTGGACCAGACCCTGACCCGTCAGCTGTTGCAGGATGCGCCGGCGGCTTATCGCACGCAGGTCAACGATCTGCTGCTGACGGCTCTGGCGCGGGTGATGGTGCGCTGGACCGGTGCCGACCATGCGCTGGTATTGCTCGAAGGTCACGGTCGCGAAGACCTGTTCGACAGCGTCGACCTGACGCGCACTGTCGGCTGGTTCACCAGTGTGTTCCCGGCGCGCCTTTCGCCGGTTACCGAACCGGGCGCATCGCTCAAGCAGGTCAAGGAACAACTGCGGGCGATTCCGCACAAAGGCATCGGCTTCGGCGCGCTCGCGCATCTGGGCGATGAGCAGGCTCGCCAAACCCTGCAAGCCTTGCCGACACCACGCCTGACCTTCAACTATCTGGGCCAGTTCGACGGCAGTTTCGATGCCGCCGACCACGCCCTGTTTGCACCGACTGGCGAATCCGGCGGCGCCGAAGTCAATCTGCAGGGCCCGCTGGGCAACCCGCTGGCGCTGAACGGCAAAGTCTTCGGCGGCGAACTGGACCTGAGCTGGACCTACAGCGGCGCGATGTTCGACGCGGCGACCATCCAGCGTCTGGCCGATGATTACGTGCAGGAATTGACGGCGCTGATCGGCCATTGCTGCGACAACGCCAACCGTGGCGTGACACCGTCGGACTTCCCGCTGGCGCAACTGTCGCAGGCGCAACTCGATGCGCTGGTGCTCGAACCGCAAAGCATCGATGACATCTACCCGCTGTCGCCGATGCAGCAGGGCATGCTGTTCCATACGTTGCTCGAACATGGCAACGGCGACTACATCAACCAGATGCGCCTGGACGTCGACGGCGTCGATCCACAACGCTTCCAGGCGGCGTGGCAAGCGGTGGTGGATGCCCATGACATTCTGCGCACCGGGTTTTTCTGGCAGGGCGATCTGCCGCAACCGGTGCAAGTGGTGCAGCGCCAGGTTGAAGTGCCGTTCAGCGTGCTCGACTGGCACGACAAAGCCGGGCTGGACGCGGCGCTGCAAACCCTCGCCGACGAAGAGCGCGCACAGGGGCTGGATTTGACCTGTGCGCCGCTGCTGCGCCTGGTGCTGGTGCGCACCGCGACGGATCGTCATCACCTGATCTATACCAACCACCACATCCTGATGGACGGCTGGAGCAGCGCGCAGTTGCTCGGCGAGGTGTTGCAGCACTACAGCGGCGAAACGGTCGCACGTCCGGCAGGGCGCTATCGCGATTACATCGGCTGGCTGCAACGCCAGGATGCGGCGGCGGCCGAGGCCTACTGGCTGGCGACGCTGCACAACCTGCAAGAGCCAACGCGTCTGGCCAATGCCATCGCGCGGCCGCATGACGGTTTGCCGAGCGTCGGCTATGGCGATCATTACCAAGTGCTGGACGCGGATCTGACTCAGCGTCTGGGGGAATTTGCCCGGGCTACGAAAGTCACGGTCAACACCGTGGTGCAAGGCGCCTGGCTGTTGCTGTTGCAGCGCTATACCGGCAAAGACTGTGTTGCGTTCGGCGCCACCGTCGCCGGGCGTCCGGCGGATTTGCCGGGTGCCGAAGCGCAGATCGGTCTGTTCATCAATACCTTGCCGGTGGTTGCTGCGCCGCAGGCGCAGCAGAGTCTGGTCCGTTGGCTGCAAGGCGTGCAGGCGCAGAACCTGGCGTCGCGCGAGTTCGAACACACGCCACTGGCCGATATTCAGCGTTGGGCCGGGCAGGGCGGTGATGCGCTGTTCGACAGCCTGATGGTGTTCGAGAACTACCCGATTGCCGACGCGCTGGAACGTGGCGCGCCGCAAGGTTTGCGTTTCGGCGCGGTGGCCAATCAGGAGCAGACCAACTATCCGCTGACCCTGCTGGTAAACATGAGCACGCAACTGACGGTGCATTTGAGCTATCAGCGCGACAGCTTTGCGGCGGCCAACGTGGCGCAGTTGGGCGCGCATTTGCAGCGTCTGCTGAGCCAGATGACTGAGTCGGGCGACCGGTCGCTCAGTGAGTTGAACCTGATCGAACGCGTCCCGAGCGTCGCTGCCGATTTCGCCACCGAGCTGTGCATTCATCAGGGCATCGCTCGTCAAGTCGTAGCGACGCCGGATGCGCTGGCGGTGACCTTTGGCAGCACGCAACTGACGTACGCCGAACTCGACGCGCAAGCCAACCGCTTGGCGCACAGACTGATCGAACTGGGTGTTGGCCCGGAAGTGCGCGTGGGCGTGGCGATGCCGCGTTCCGAGCAGTTGCTCATTGCCTTGCTGGCGGTGCTCAAGTCGGGTGGCGCGTATGTGCCGCTGGACCCGGATTACCCGGCGGATCGTGTCGCGTACATGATCGAGGACAGCCGCGCGCGGGTGCTGCTGACCGAGCAAGCCGTCGCCGTGACCCTGACGGTGCCTGGCGAAACGCAAGTGTTGCTGCTGGATCAGGTGTCGCTGAATAGCTATTCAGATGTCGCGCCTCAAACATCGGTCGTTCCAGACAACCTTGCCTACGTGATCTACACCTCGGGCTCCACCGGCAAACCCAAAGGCGTGGCGATTGCCCATCGCAACGTCATGGCGTTGATCGACTGGTCGGCCAAGGTCTACAGCCGCGACGATATCCAAGGCGTACTGGCCTCGACCTCGGTGTGCTTCGACCTGTCGGTGTGGGAGCTGTTTGTCACACTGGCCAACGGCGGCTCGCTGATCATCGCCCGTAATGCCCTTGAGCTGCCGCAACTGGCGGCCCGCGATCAGGTGCGCCTGATCAACACTGTGCCGTCAGCCATTGCTGCATTGCAGCGCGCCGGGCAGATTCCGCCAAGCGTGCGGATCATCAATCTGGCCGGTGAACCGCTCAAGCAAGGGCTGGTTGACACGTTGTATCAACAGTCGACGGTCGAGCACGTCTACGACCTCTACGGCCCGTCGGAAGACACCACCTATTCGACCTGGACTCGGCGCAGTGCCGGTGGTCAGGCGCGTATCGGCCGTGCCCTCGACCACGGCGCCAGTCACGTGCTCGACGCTGATTTGCACGCTGTCCCGCAAGGGGTTTCGGCTGAGCTGTACCTGTCGGGCGCCGGCATCACGCGCGGCTATCTGGGGCGTGCGGCGATGACCGCTGAACGCTTCGTACCCAACCCGCTCGCCGACAATGGCGAGCGGATGTACCGCACCGGCGACCTGATCCGCGAGCGTGAAGCGGGCGAACTGGAGTACATGGGCCGGATCGACCATCAGGTGAAGATTCGTGGATTGCGCATCGAGTTGGGGGAGATCGAGGCGCGATTGCTCGCCCAACCGGCCGTCACCGAAGCGGCGGTGCTGGCCGTCGAAGGTGAGGCTGGCGCGCAACTGGTGGCCTATGTGGTCGCCCCGCCACTGGATCTGTGCGACGGCCAAGCGCAGCGGCTCCTGCGCGACGGACTAAAGACTGGCCTCAAGTCTTCGTTACCTGACTACATGATTCCCGCGCACCTGCTGTTCCTTGAGCAGTTGCCACTGACCCCCAACGGCAAACTCGACCGCAAGGCCTTGCCAGCGGTCGATGCCAGCCAGATGCAGGCCGCGTATGTCGCGCCGCACAGTGAGCTTGAGCAGCGGGTCGCGGCGATCTGGCAGCAAGTGCTCGACGTGCAACGCATCGGCCTGAACGATCACTTCTTCGAACTGGGCGGGCACTCGCTGCTGGCGGTCAACGTGGTGTCGCGCATGGCCCTCGAACTGGGCCTGACGCTGACCCCGCAACTGTTATTCCAGCACCCCGTCCTGAGCGACTTTGTCGCTCACCTCGATACAGGAGGCGGGGCAATCAATGAACAGAAACTGAGCAAGCTGGAAGCCCTGCTTGACGATATGGAGGAAGTCTGATGGACAAGAGTGTTGCTTTGAGGGTAGCCAAGCGCTTTATCACTCTGCCGCTGGACAAACGTAAGCTGTACCTGGAAAAGATGCTCGAAGAGGGCGTCTCTGCGGCCAACCTGCCGATCCCGGAGACACGTTCCGGGTTTGCGGCGATTCCTCTGTCGTATGCCCAGGAACGTCAATTGTTCCTCTGGCAAATGGACCCGCACAGCACCGCGTATCACATCCCCAGCGCCCTGCGCCTCAAGGGGCGGCTGGAGGTGGCGGCGCTGGAACGCAGTTTCAATGCCGTGGCCGCGCGTCACGAAAGTTTGCGCACGACCTTCGCCGAGCAGGGCGAAACCTTCTGCCAGGTGATTCATCCGCAACTGCCGCTGAACATCAGTCTGGTTCCGCTGCCCGAAGGTCTTGATGCCGCCGGTGAAGAGGCTGCGATCAAGGCGTTCGTCGAAAGCGAAACCGCACGCCCGTTCAACCTGCAACAGGGCCCGCTCCTGCGCGTGGCGCTGCTGAAAGTGGCGCAGGACGATCATGTGCTGGTGCTGATCCAGCACCACATCATCTCCGATGGCTGGTCGATCAAAGTGCTGGTCAATGAGCTGATCCAGCATTACGCCGCCGACACCCGCGGGCAGCCCTTGACGCTGCCGGCGCTGGACGTGCAATACGCCGACTACGCGATCTGGCAGCGTCACTGGCTGGAAGCGGGCGAGCGTGAGCGGCAACTGGCTTATTGGATCAAGACGCTGGACGGCGAGCAGCCGGTGTTGGAGTTGCCCATCGATTTCCCCCGCCCGGCGGTGCAAAGCCTGCGCGGTGCGCGCCTTGAGCTGGACTTGCCGGCGGATCTCGGCGACGCCCTGAAACATCTGGCCCAGCGCGAAGGTGCGAGCCTGTTCATGGTGTTGCTGGCGTCGTTCCAGGCCTTGCTGCATCGCTACAGCGGCCAGGCGCAGATTCGCGTCGGTGTGCCTGCGGCCAACCGTAACCGCGTCGAGACGGAGGGCCTGATCGGCTTTTTCGTCAACACTCAGGTATTGAATGCCGAGGTGAACGGGCAACTACCGTTCAACCGCTTGCTGGCGCAGGTCAAGCAAGCGGCGATGGATGCTCAGGCGCATCAGGATCTGCCGTTCGAGCAATTGATCGAAGCGCTGCAACCGGAGCGCAGCCTGAGCCACAGCCCGGTGTTCCAGGTGATGTTCAACCACCAGACCCGCCGTGATCAGCAGCGTGGCGCGGTGCAACTGCCGCAGTTGAGTGTCGAGGATGTGCAGTGGGAAGGGCGCACCGCGCAGTTCGACCTGACCCTCAATACTTATGAATCCAGCGACGGTTTCGCCGCTGAGCTGACCTACGCCACTGACCTGTTCAAGCCTGAGACCGTCGAGCGCATTGCTCGTCACTGGCAGAACCTGCTGCGTGGCATCGTGGCCGCTCCGACCTGCCGCGTCGGCGAATTGCCGTTGTTGGACAGTACCGAACGCGATGTGCTGTTGCAGGACTGGGTACGCGTGGCCGATCACACCACGCAGGGCGGTTACGTGCAGCAGGTGTTCGCGTTGCAGGCGCAACAAACCCCGCAAGCGACCGCGCTGATCATCGGCGCAGACGTGCTGAGCTATGGCGAACTGGATGCCCGGGCCAATCAACTGGCACACAAACTGATCGAGGCCGGGGTTGGCCCGGATCAACGGGTCGGCATCGCGGTCGAGCGCAGCGTCGAAATGATCGTCGGCCTGCTGGCGATCCTCAAGGCTGGCGGCGCTTATGTGCCGCTGGACCCGGCGTACCCGCAAGATCGTCTGGCCTACATGATCGAGGACAGTGGTTTGCAGTTGCTGCTGACCCAGTCGCACTTGCAGGCGCAGTTGCCGATCCCGGCGAACGTGCAGATGCTGTTGCTGGATCAGCCACACGGCTGGCTGGCGGCGTATCCTCAGACCGCGCCGGATGTTGCGGTCAACGGCGAACACCTGGCCTATACGATTTACACCTCTGGTTCCACCGGCAACCCCAAAGGCGTGATGGTGCGTCACGCGGCGCTGAGCAACTTTGTCGCGAGCATGATCAAGCAACCAGGGATCGCAGCCACTGATCGCATGCTGTCGCTGACCACGTTCTCGTTCGACATTTTCGGCTTGGAAATCTACGGCCCATTGCTGGCCGGCGCCGGCGTGGTGCTGACCGGCAAGGACGTGCATCAAGACCCGCAAGCGGTGCTCGAACTGATCGAGCGTCACGCCGTCAGTGTGCTGCAAGCCACGCCGTCGACCTGGCGCATGCTGCTGGACAACGAACACGCCGCGATCCTCAACGGCCGCACGTTCCTTTGTGGCGGTGAAGCGCTGCCGCAGGAACTGGCGCAGCGCATGCTGGCGCTGACGCCACGCGTGTGGAACCTCTATGGCCCGACCGAAACGACGATCTGGTCAGCACAACATGCACTGAGTGCGGACAACAGCCGTCCGTTCCTCGGCACGCCCATCGACAACACCGCGTTGTACATCCTCGGCAGTGACCTTGAGCTCAATCCGCTCGGCGCGCCGGGTGAATTGCTGATTGGCGGTGACGGTTTGGCCCGTGGTTATTTCCAGCGCCCAAGCCTCACCGCCGAACGTTTTGTGCCGGATCCTTTCGCGAAAAACGGTGCGCGTCTGTACCGCACCGGTGACCTGACGCGCTATCGCGCCGAGGGTGTGATCGAGTACATCGGGCGGATCGACCATCAGGTGAAAATCCGGGGTTTGCGTATCGAACTCGGTGAAATCGAAGCGCGTTTACTCGCGCTCGACAGCGTGCGCGAAACCGTCGTGGTCGCGCAGGACGGCCCGACCGGCCCACAACTGGTGGCCTACGTGGTGCCATCGGTCAATGATGTTTCGCAAACCGATTTGCGTGCCGCGCTCAAGGCCAGCCTCAAGGCTGAACTGCCGGAGTACATGGTACCGGCGCACCTGTTGTTCCTGGCGCAACTGCCGCTGACCCCCAACGGCAAAGTGGATCGCAAAGCCTTGCCGGCGCCCGACGCCAGCCAGTTGCAATCGACCTACAGCGCACCGCAAACCGCCACCCAGCACACCGTCGCCGAGATCTGGCAAGCGGTGCTGAAGCTGGATCGCGTGGGCCTTGGCGATAATTTCTTCGAACTGGGCGGCCACTCCTTGTTGGTCACTCAAGTGATCTCGCGGGTGCGTCAGGTACTGAACGTTCAGGTGCCGCTGCGCACGCTGTTCGAACACAGCACGCTGCAAGATTTTGTCGCCGCGCTCGGTATTGATCAGGCGACTTGGGAACCGCCGATTGTCGCGCTGCCGCGTCTGCAACCGTTGGCGCTTTCGTATGCTCAGGAGCGCCAGTGGTTCCTCTGGCAACTGGAGCCGACCAGCACCGCTTATCACGTCCCGGCCGCGCTGCGTCTGCGCGGTGAACTGGATCTGGTGGCGTTGCAGCGCAGCTTCGATTCTCTGATCGCCCGCCACGAAGCCCTGCGCACCTGCTTCGTCGAAGAGCAGGGCCAGACCCTGCAAGTGATTCAGGCCCACGGCACGCTGGATCTGCACGTTCAGGACGTTGCCGCCGATCTGGACGAGGCCGCGCTGCAAGCGCTGGTCGCCGAAGAAACCCTGCACCTGTTCAATCTTCAGCAAGGCCCGCTGCTGCGAGTCAAATTGCTGCGTCTTGCAGATGACGACCACGCACTGGTCATCACCTTGCACCACATCGTTTCCGATGGCTGGTCGATGACGGTCATGGTCGATGAACTGGTGGCGTTGTACGCCGCTTATAGCCAGGGGCAGGCGGTGCAATTGCCAGCGTTGGCGGTGCAATACGCCGACTACGCGGTGTGGCAAAAGCAGTGGATGGACGCCGGTGAACGCGAGCGTCAGTTGAACTACTGGACGGCGCAACTGGGCGATGGCGATCAGCCGCTGCTGGAGCTGCCGACCGACCGCCCACGTCCGCCTGAGCAAAGCTATCGCGGCGCCCGTCGTGATATCCCGCTGAGCCTGGAACTGGCGTCTGCGCTCAAGCAGGTTGCCCAGCGTGAAAACGTCACGCTGTTCACACTGTTGCTGGCCTCGTTCCAGACCTTGCTGCATCGCTACAGCGGTCAGGCCGACATCCGCGTCGGTGTGCCGGTGGCGAACCGCAACCGGGTCGAGACGGAAGGGCTGATCGGCTTCTTCGTCAACACCCAGGTGCTGAAAGCCGAATTCGACAGCCAGCAGACGTTCCGCAGCCTGCTGCAGCAAGTGAAAAGCACCGTGCTCGGCGCCCAGGCTCATCAGGATCTGCCGTTCGAGCAACTGGTCGATGCGCTGCAACCGGAGCGCAGCCTCAGCCACAGTCCGTTGTTCCAGGTGCTGCACAATCACCAGAGCCAGGCCCGTCAGGCACAGGGCGCCACGCGCTTGCCGAACATCGAGATCGAAGGCCTGAACTGGGCGTCGAACACTGCACAGTTCGACCTGACCCTGAACACCTTCGAATCCACCGATAACGTCTGGGCCGAGCTGACGTACGCCACCGATTTGTTCGACGCCGCGACCATCGTGCGTCTGGCGCAACACTGGACGAATCTGCTGCAAGGCATCGTCGCCGACAGCGGTCAGCGCATTGCCGAACTGCCGCTGCACGACGCAGCCGAACGCGCGGCGACCGTGCTGCAATGGAACCCGGCCGTGGCCGATTTCCCCAGCGAGCGGTGCCTGCATCAATTGATCGAAGTCCAGGCTGCGCGCGCCCCGCAAGCGATTGCCGTGACCTGCGGCGAACAGACGCTGACCTACGAGAAGCTCAACAGCCACGCCAATCAGATGGCCCGCCAATTGATCGCCAGCGGTGTCGGCCCGGACGTGCGTGTCGGTCTGGCGGTTGAGCGCAGCCTCGACATGCTGGTCGGGCTGTTGGCGATCCTCAAGGCCGGGGGCGCTTACGTGCCGCTGGACCCCAGCTACCCGCAAGAACGCCTGAGTTACATGATCGGCGACAGCGGCATCGGCCTGCTGCTGACCCAAAGCCATCTGCTTGATCGTCTGCCGGTGCCGGACTCGGTCCGCAGTTTGATGCTCGATCAGGACCGCGACGCTCTCCAAGGCTACAGCGACAGCAACCCGCAGGTCAGCATGAGCCCGGACAACCTGGCGTACGTGATCTACACCTCCGGTTCGACCGGCCAGCCGAAGGGCACCTTGCTGGCGCATCGCAACGTGCTGCGCCTGTTCGAAGCCACCGATGCGTGGTTCGGTTTTGGTCCGACCGATGTCTGGAGCCTGTTCCATTCCTGCGCCTTCGATTTCTCGGTGTGGGAGATTTTCGGTGCGCTGCTGTACGGTGGCAAACTGGTGGTGGTGCCTTACGAGGTCAGCCGTGCGCCGGAAGATTTCTACGCTTTGCTCTGCCGCGAAGGCATCACCGTACTGAACCAGACGCCCTCGGCGTTCAAGCAATTGATGCAAGTGGCGTGCGCCCCGCAACACGCCGCGCTTCAGCCGTCGCTGCGTTACGTGGTGTTTGGCGGCGAGGCGCTGGAGGTCAAGAGCCTGCGCCCGTGGTTCGAACGCTTCGGCGATCAGGCGCCGCAAATGATCAACATGTACGGCATCACCGAAACCACCGTGCATGTGACTTACCGCCCATTGTCGATGGCCGATCTGCAAGGCGATGTCGGCAGCCCGATCGGCGAGCCGATTCCGGATTTGTCGTGGTATTTGCTCGACGGAGACCTGAACCCGGTCGCCAAAGGCTGTATCGGCGAGCTGTACATCGGGCGCGCCGGCCTGGCGCGGGGTTATCTGAACCGTGCCGATCTGACCAGCCTGCGTTTTATTCCCGATCCGTTTGCCGCTGACGGCGGGCGTCTGTACCGCACCGGTGACCTGGCGCGTTACCGCGCTGACGGCGTCGTCGAATACGTCGGTCGAATCGACCATCAGGTGAAGATTCGCGGGTTCCGTATCGAGCTGGGTGAAATCGAAGCGCAGTTGCTCGAACAAGCCGTCGTGCGCCAAGCCGTGGTACTCGCGCAGCCGGGCCTCAGTGGTCAGCAACTGGTCGCCTGGCTGGTGCCGGACGATGCCGCGCTACTTGATGCCAGCCCGGCCGAGCAAGGCCTGTGGCGCGACCGTGTGCGTGCCGGGCTCAAGGCAAACCTTCCGGATCACATGATCCCGGCGCACCTGTTGCTGCTGGCGCAACTGCCATTGACCGCCAACGGCAAACTCAATCGCAGCGCCTTGCCGGCCCCGGACGCGAGTCAGGCGCAGCAGGCTTATCAGGCGCCCCAAAGCGAACTGGAGCAGCGCCTGGCGGCGATCTGGCAAGACGTGCTGAAGCTGCCGCGAGTGGGTCTCAACGACAACTTCTTTGAACTGGGCGGCGACTCGATCATCTCGATTCAGGTGGTCAGCCGTGCCCGTCAGGCCGGTATTCGTCTCAATCCCAAAGACCTGTTCCAGCACCAGACCGTGCAGCGTCTGGCGCTGGTCGCACAGTTGGGCGATGACTCGTCGACGATTGATCAACAGGCGGTGACCGGCGCGGCGGTACTGCTGCCGATCCAGCAGCAGTTTTTCGAAGACGAGATCCCTGAACGTCACCACTGGAATCAGTCGGTGCTGCTCCAACCGCGTCAGGCGCTGGACGCCGCCAAGGTCGAGCAAGTGCTGCGCGCGCTGGTGGCCCATCACGATGCCCTGCGCCTGAGTTTTTCGCAGCAGGATGGCGTGTGGCAGGCCGAACACCGAGCGGTGGAAGACTCATCGCAGAACCTGCTCTGGCAGGAGGACGTCGCCGATGCTGCTGCGCTGGAAGCCTTGGGCAACCGCGCCCAGCGCAGTCTCGACCTGCAAAACGGGCCGTTACTGCGCGCTGTGTTGGCAAATCTGGCCGACGGCACTCAGCGTTTGCAGTTGGTGATTCATCACTTGGCGGTGGACGGTGTGTCGTGGCGGATTGTGCTTGAAGACCTGCAAAACGCTTATCAGCAATTGCTCGATGATCAGCCGCTGAGCCTGCCATCGAAGACCAGCGCCTTCAAGGACTGGAGCGAGCACTTGCAGCGCTACGCCAACGGCCCGGCGTTGCAGGCAGAGCTGGCTTACTGGCGGGCCTGTCTGAGCGATGTCAGCACCGACCTGCCGTGCAAACGCGTGGACGCCGGTCAGCACAATCGACTGGCGCAGACTGTGCAGACCCGACTCGGCGCCGAGCTGACCCGGCAATTGCTGCAAGAAGCGCCGGCGGCGTATCGCACTCAGGTCAATGACCTGTTGCTGACGGCACTGGCGCGGGTCATCGGCCGTTGGAGCGGACAGGCGTCGACGCTGATTCAGCTCGAAGGCCATGGTCGCGAAGCGCTGTTTGACGACGTCGATCTGACCCGCACCGTCGGCTGGTTCACCAGCCTGTTCCCGGTGTGCCTGACCCCGGCCGCGACAGCGGGTGAGTCAATCAAACAGATCAAGGAACAACTGCGCTCGATCCCCGACAGGGGCATTGGTTTCGGTGTGCTGCGCCACGTCGGTGACGCTCAGGCGCAGCAGAGCCTGCGTGCCTTGCCGAGCCCGCGTATCACCTTCAACTACCTTGGCCAGTTCGACGGCAGTTTCGAGGGCGATGACAGCGCATTGTTCGTGCCATCGCCGGACAACGCCGGCCTCGATCAAAGCCCGGACGCGCCGCTGGGCAACTGGCTGACCCTCAATGGTCAGGTGTATGGCGGCGAGTTGCGCGTGGGCTGGACCTTCAGCAGCGAACGCTTCGACAGTGCGGTGATCGAAGCACTGGCCGCCGATTACGCCGAAGAACTGGCCGCGTTGATCGGCCATTGCCTGACCCCGGGCGTCGAAGGTCTGACCCCGTCGGACTTCCCGTTGGCCGGCCTGACCCAGACGCAACTCGACGGCTTGCCATTGCCGGCGCAACAGATTGCCGATGTCTATCCGCTGTCGGCAATGCAGCAGGGCATGTTGTTTCACAGCCTTTACGAACAGGCCGCTGGCGATTACATCAATCAGGTTCGCCTCGACGTCGAAGGCCTTGATCCGCAACGCTTCCAGCAGGCCTGGCAAGCGGCGGTGGACAACCACGATATCCTGCGCACCTGTTTTGTCTGGCAGGGTGAGCTGGCGCGACCGGTGCAAGTGGTACACAAGCAACTGGACATGCCGTTCAGCGTGCTCGACTGGCGCGAGCATGGCGATGGCCAGGGCGAATTGAATGCACTGGCTGCTGCCGAGCAGGCGCAAGGTTTCGACCTGAGCCAAGGGCCGCTGCTGCGCATGGTCGTTGTGCGTCTGGATGACCAGCGCTGCCATTTGATCTACACCAACCATCACATCCTGATGGATGGCTGGAGCAACTCGCAGTTACTCGGCGAAGTGCTGCAACGCTACAGCGGCATTGCTCAGCCAGCGCTTGCCGGGCGTTATTGCGATTACATCGAGTGGTTACAGCGTCAGGACGTGCAGGCCAGCGAACATTACTGGACCGCGCAACTGGCTGACCTGGAAGCGCCAACACTGTTGGCGCAAGCACTTCAGGCGCAGCGTGGCGACGCTCCACGGGACGGTCATGGCGAGCACTTCTGTGTTGTCGATGCCCGGCAGACCCTACGACTGGGCGATTTCGCTCGCCAGCAAAAGGTCACGCTCAACACGCTGATTCAGGCGGCCTGGCTGCTGCTGTTGCAGCGCTTGACCGGCCAACAAAGCGTGGCGTTCGGTGCCACGGTGGCGGGGCGTCCGACTGAACTCAAAGGTGTCGAGCAGCAGATCGGCCTGTTCATCAACACCTTGCCGGTGATCGCCAGCCCCCACGCGCAATCGAGCGTGGGTGAGTGGTTGCAGAGCGTACAGGCGCAGAACCTTGCCCTGCGCGAGCATGAACACACGCCGTTGTTCGACATTCAACGTTGGGCCGCGCGCAACGGTGAAGCATTGTTTGACAACATTCTGGTGTTCGAGAACTACCCGGTGTCCGAGGCGCTGGAGCAGGGCGCGCCGCAGGAGTTGCGCTTTGGCGAGATCAACAATCACGAACAGACCAACTACCCGCTGACGCTGCTGGTGCATTTAAGCGACGAGTTGTCGATGCACTTCAGCTACCAGTGCGAGCGTTTCGCGGCGCACAGCGTGACGCAGTTGGGCGAGTACTTGCAGCGCCTGCTCGGGCAGATGAGCGAGTCGGGCGAGCGGTCGCTCAGTGAGTTGAACCTGATCGAAAGCGTCCCGAGCGTCGCTGCCGATTTCGTCACCGAGCTGTGCATTCATCAGGGCATCGCTCGTCAAGTCGTAGCGACGCCGGATGCGCTGGCGGTGACCTTTGGCAGCACGCAACTGACGTACGCCGAACTCGACGCTCAAGCCAACCGCTTGGCGCACAGACTGATCGAGCTCGGTGTTGGCCCGGAAGTGCGCGTGGGCGTGGCGATGCCGCGTTCCGAGCAGTTGCTCATTGCCTTGCTGGCGGTGCTCAAGTCGGGTGGCGCCTATGTGCCGCTGGACCCGGATTACCCGGCGGATCGTGTCGCGTACATGATCGAGGACAGCCGTGCGCGGGTGTTGCTGACCGAACAAGCGGTCGCCGCGACCCTGACGGTGCCTGGCGAAACGCAAGTGTTGCTGCTGGATCAGGTGTCGCTGAATAGCTATTCAGATGTCGCGCCTCAAACATCGGTCGCGCCGGATAACCTTGCCTACGTGATCTACACCTCCGGCTCGACCGGCAAACCCAAAGGCGTGGCGATTGCCCATTGCAACGTCATGGCGCTGATCGACTGGTCGGCCAAGGTCTACAGCCGCGACGATATTCAAGGCGTACTGGCCTCGACCTCGGTGTGCTTCGACCTGTCGGTGTGGGAGCTGTTCGTCACACTGGCCAACGGCGGTTCGCTGATCATCGCGCGCAATGCCCTGGAGCTGCCGCACTTGCCGGCTCGCGATCAGGTTCGTTTGATCAACACCGTGCCGTCGGCGATTGCTGCGCTGCAACGCGCCGGGCAGATTCCGCCAAGCGTGCGGATCATCAATCTGGCCGGTGAACCGCTCAAGCAAGGGCTGGTTGACGCGTTGTATCAACAGTCGACGGTCGAGCATGTCTACGACCTCTACGGCCCGTCGGAAGACACCACCTATTCGACCTGGACTCGGCGCAGTGCCGGTGGTCAGGCGCGTATCGGCCGTGCCCTCGACCACAGCGCCAGTCACGTGCTCGACGCCGATTTGCACGCGGTGCCACAGGGCGTTTCGGCTGAGCTGTACCTGTCGGGGGCCGGCATCACGCGCGGCTATCTGGGCCGCGCGGCGATGACCGCTGAACGGTTCGTACCCAACCCGCTCGCCGACAATGGCGAGCGGATGTACCGCACCGGCGACCTGATCCGCGAGCGTGAAGCGGGCGAACTGGAGTACATGGGCCGGATCGACCATCAGGTGAAGATTCGCGGCCTGCGGATCGAACTCGGCGAAATCGAAGCGCGTCTGATGGCCCACGCCGCCGTGCGCGAAGGGGTGGTCGTGGCCAGTGAAGTACTGGGCAGCCAACAATTGATCGCCTACCTGGTGCCGACCGATCCGACAACGCTGGATGCCAGCACTGAGCTGCAACGTGAACTGCACGACGACATCAGCACCTGGCTGGGCGCGACCCTGCCGGAATACATGGTGCCGACTCACCGTCTGTGGCTGGCGCAGCTACCGCTGACCCCCAACGGCAAGATCGATCGCAAGTGCTTGCCGGCGCTGGTGCTCACGGCCGCGCAACAACATGTCGAACCGGCCAATGCTACCGAGCAGACGCTGGTGGACATCTGGAAAGACGTGCTGGGTCTGGCGCAGGTCAGCACCACCGACAGCTTCTTCGCCTTGGGCGGCGACTCGATCATCTCGATTCAAGTGGTCAGCCGCGCCCGTCAGCAAGGCCTGGAACTGAGCCCGAAAGACCTGTTTCAGCACCCGACCATCGAGCAACTGGCGCCACGCGTCGCCAACACCTCGCACGTACCGGTGGCAGCGCTGGTCGACATGCCTCTGCACGGTCTGACCGACGCGCAAATCGCGCAGTTGCCGCTGCCGCAGGATCAGTTGGCGGGGCTTTATCGCTTGTCGCCGATGCAGCAGGGCATGCTGTTCCTCGGCCTGAACTCGCCGGAGTCGGACCTCTACATCAACCAGTTGTGCATTCCGGTGCAAGGCCTTGAGCCTTCGCGCTTGAAAGACGCCTGGGAAACCGTCAGCCGTCGTCACGACATCCTGCGCACCGGTTTCCTCTGGCAGGACATGGCCGAACCGCTGCAATTCGTCCTCGCCGATCCGCCGTTGCCGCTCAGCCTGCTCGACTGGCGCGAACAGGATCACTCGGCCCAAGCCTTGCAGGCCTTGGCGGACGGCGAGCGGGCCAAGGGCTTCGACCTCGATCAGCCGCCGCTGCAACGTCTGACGCTGGTGCAAGTGGGCGAGGACAGCTATCAGTTGATCTGGACCTATCACCACATCCTGATCGACGGCTGGAGCAGTTCGCAGTTGATCGGCGAAGTGCTGAGCCAGTATTCCGGCAAGCCGCTGGCCGACGCGGTGCCGTATCGTCGTTACATCAACTGGCTGCAACAACAGGACGGCAATGCCAGCGAAGGGTTCTGGCGTCAGCACCTGAGCCAGCTCGAGGAGCCGACCTACCTGGCCGACACCGTGGCGCGTACTGGCAGCGGTCGTGGTCACGAGGCACTGTATAGCCGCTTGGGCGAGCCGCGCACCGAACAGCTCAAGGCCTTTGCGCAAGCTCAGCAAGTGACCCTCAATACCTTGGTGCAGGGCGCCTGGCTGATGCTGCTCAGCCGCTACAGCGGTCAGCGTTGTGTGGCGTTCGGCGCGACAGTGGCGGGGCGCCCGGCGAGCCTGCCGGCGTCGGAATCGATCCTCGGCCTGTTCATCAATACCTTGCCGGTGATCAAGGATGTGCCGGCCGAGCAGTCGGTCGGCGAGTGGCTGCGTGATTTGCAGGCCTTCAACCTGGAAATGCGTGAGCGCGAGTACACCCCGCTCACCGATGTGCAGCGCTGGGCCGGACGTGCCGGGCAATCGCTGTTCGACAGCATCATCGTTTTCGAGAACCACCCGATCGATCAGGCGCTGCGCGAATGGCGCGATGACTCGCTGAAATTCGGCGAAATCAGCAACGCCGGCCTGACCAACTTCCCGATGGACCTGATGGTCACGCTCGAAGAAGGTCTGGTGATTGAGTACATGTTCCTGCGTGAGCATTTCGACCGGGTGACTGTGGAAGGCATCCGCAGCAACATGGAAGGTCTGCTCGCCGCGTTGGCGCAAGACGCCGCGCAGCCGCTGGGCCGCATCGGTCTGCCGACCGGCCAGCGTTTGTTGGCGCCAGTCGTTCGGATGCCAACGCACGCGCCATGGGTGCATCAGCGTATTGGCCAATGGGCTGCCCGGCACCGCGAACAAACGGCGCTGATCTTCAACGACGAAGCGTTCAGCTACGGGCAGATAGACGCCCGGGCCAATCGTCTGGCCCATGCACTGATCGCCGAAGGTGTCGGCCCGGAAGTCCGCGTCGGTGTGGCCCTGCCGCGCAGCGAAAACATGATTGTCGCGCTGTTGGCGGTGCTCAAGGCCGGAGGCGCTTATGTACCGCTGGACGCGACGTATCCACGCGAACGCCTGAGTTATCTGATGCGCGATTCGGGCATCGCCTTGTTGCTCAGCGATTCGAGTCTGCGCCAGGTGATGCCGACCGGGGACAATCTGCATGTGCTGGAACTCGATCACCTGGACCTGAGCGCTCAGCCAGAGGTGGCGCCGCAGGTCGCGGTGCATGCGGACCATCTGGCCTACGTGATTTATACCTCCGGCTCTACCGGCCAGCCAAAAGGCGTCGGTGTCGCTCACGGGCCATTGGCGATGCACTGCCAGGCCATCGGTCAGCGTTATGAGATGAGCGAAGCCGATTGCGAACTGCACTTCATGTCGTTCGCCTTCGACGGTGCCCATGAGCGCTGGTTGACGACACTGACCCACGGTGCGCGCCTGCTGATCCGTGATGACAGCCTGTGGACCGCCGAGCAAACCTACAACGCCCTGCATGAGCATGGCGTAACCGTGGCCGCGTTCCCGCCGGTGTACTTGCAACAACTGGCCGAGCACGCTCAACAGCACGGCAACCCGCCGGCGGTGCGCATCTATTGCTTCGGTGGTGATGCGGTGCCGGTGGCGAGTTTCGAGCTGGCGAAACGGGCACTGAAACCGCAATACATCATCAATGGCTATGGCCCGACCGAAACCGTGGTTACGCCCCTGATCTGGAAGGCCGGCGCTGACGATCAGTGCGGTGCGGCCTATGCGCCAATCGGCAATGTGGTCGGTGAGCGCTGCGGTCATGTGCTCGACGCCGACCTCAATCCGCTGCCGGTGGGCCTTGCCGGTGAGCTGTACCTGGGCGGCGCGTTGGCCCGTGGGTATCTGGGACGTGCCGGCGGCACTGCGGAGCGTTTCGTGGCCAACCCGTTCAGCGCTGATGGCAGTCGCCTGTACCGTACCGGCGACCTGGTTCGCCAGCGTGAGGACGGCACTGTCGACTATCTGGGTCGGATCGACCATCAAGTGAAGATCCGTGGTTTCCGCATCGAGTTGGGCGAAGTCGAAGCGCGCCTCAAGCAACAACCGGGGGTGCGTGACGCCGCCGTGGTGGCCCGCGAGGGTGTCAGCGGCAAGCAGTTGCTCGGTTTTGTACTGGCCACAGCCGAAACGGCAACGGACGGCTTGTGCGAACGCTTGCGCGAGCAGCTCAAGGCCAGCCTGCCGGACTACATGGTGCCTGCGCACCTGATGTTGCTAGAGCGCATGCCGCTGACCCCAAATGGCAAACTCGACCGCAAAGCCCTGCCCAGTCCCGACGCCGAACAACGTCAGGATTACGTGGCGCCGCGCACCGAGCTTGAGCGGGCCATGGCGAAGATCTGGCAAGAGGTGCTGAAAATCGAACGCGTCGGCCTCACCGATAACTTCTTCGAACTGGGCGGTGATTCGATTCTCAGCCTGCAAGTGGTGGCGCGCAGTCGCGTGCTGAAAGCTCAAGGGCTGAGCCTGAAACTGCGCGACCTGATGCAGAAACCGAGCATCGCCGAACTGGTTGCCAGTGTGCAGGGATCCGCCGAAAAAGCCTCCGGGTTGCTGGCGATGAACGCTGAGGTCAAGGGCGTTGCGCCGTTGTTCTGCATTCACGCCGGCTTCGGTACGGTGTTCGACTACGAACCATTGGCGCGCCGCTTGAGCGGGCGCCGGCAGGTGTTGGCGATTCAGTCGCGCATGCTGCTGGATCCGGCGTTCAACGATGTGTCGTTGCAGGACATGGCCAGCGATTATGTGGCGCAGATCCGTGAGAAACAGCCAGACGGGCCGTATTACCTGTTGGGCTGGTCGCTGGGTGGGACGTTGGCGATGTTGATGGTCGCGCAACTCGAACAGGTCGGCCAGACAGTCAAGTTCGTTGGTCTGGTGGACAGCTTCGTACCGTCGGCCAAGGTCAACGAAGGCACGGTGGATGATTGGCAGGCTGATCTGCGTGACTTCCTGCGGGTGACCCTGCCGGGCGCTGCGCCGGGCTTGAGCATCGATGGTGAAGAAACGCCGCAGAACCTGCGCGCTTTGTTCGCCGGAGCCATGAGTGCCGACCGTGGGGCTTCGACCTACGTGGCACTGGGCGCCGATGAACTGGCCCATGTGTTCAGCGTGGCGCGTCGACTCAAGCAACTGTCGTTGCAACTGGATCGCTGTGCACCGTTGGCGCTCAACCCCATCTGCTGGTGGACCCTGGGGCGCGAAGAGGAGGCCGTGGAACTGGCGGCGCAACTTGGACAGCCGGGCATGGGCGGCGAATGGCTCGATTGCGGGCACTTCCAGATCCCGCGCGATGAAACTTTCCTGTCCGAGGCTGAAGAAATGCTCGGCGAGATCGTTGAACCAGTAGCCATGTCCTGAAATTTGCTCTGAAACCGGAAAGAAAGCATTCGGGCGCTCATAGCGTGCGAATGCTTTTGGAGAATTAAATGCCTTTGAACCCTGATATCGCCGCATTCCTGCAACTGGTCGGTAACGGCCGTGCCAGTGGCAAACGTGTTGGCATGCATGAGCTGAGCCCGGCAGAAGCCCGCGAGCAATTTGATCGGTCGTCACTGTTGATGGATGCCGGCGGCGAAGACTTGCAAGTGGTGGATGAACTGCAATTACCCGTGCGCGATGGTACGCGCCTGAACGCACGGATCTACAGCAATCAGCCCTTGTATGCAGGTGCCGGACGTCCGGCGCTGTTGTATTTCCACGGCGGGGGTTATGTGGTCGGCAGCCTCGATTCCCATGATTCGCTTTGCCGGGCATTGGCGTCGATGGCCGATTGTGTGGTGCTGTCGGTGGCTTATCGGTTGGCGCCGCAGTTTCGCTTTCCAACGGCGGCCGATGATGCCCGGGATGCCTGGGATTGGCTGGTGGTCAGTGCCGAGGATATGGGCATCGACGCCTCGCGCCTGGCGATAGCCGGTGACAGTGTCGGCGGCAGCCTGGCCACGGTACTCGCCGCGCAACTGGCGGGCGCCGCCGTGCAGCCGCGCTTGCAGGTGCTGATTTATCCGGTCACGGATGCCAGTCGCAGCACGCCGTCGATCGAGCGTTTTGGCGAAGGGCATTTGCTGGAGAAAGATTCGCTGCACTGGTTCTACGAGCACTATCAGCGTGATGTCAGCGATCGTCTCGATCCTCGGTTTTCGCCGTTGCTGGCGCAGGTCAACGCCAATGTCGCGCCGGTGCTGTTGGTGCTGGCCGAGTGTGATCCGTTGCACGACGAGGGCGTGGCGTATGCGCGTCATTTGCAGGCGGCGGGGGTTGAGGTGCAATTGAAGGTTTATGAGGGCATGACCCACGACTTCATGCGCATGGGCGCGATTATCGATGAGGCTCAAGAGGCGCAGCAGCATATTGCTGAGCGTTTGGTCGAGGTGTTTGCTGTGGCATGACGGGATGGGTGAATATCCGTTGCTTTGGGCAACCCTGAGCAGGCGTTGCCGCGGCAACGGATATGCTCACAAACCTCAAGCTCAAATCCGCGGAAAAACCAAATCAAAAGATCGCAGCCCTCGACAGCTCCTACACTGATTGCTATGGCTTGCCCTTCAAGCCTCAGACAACCACCACTGAAGGAGTCTGTCCCATGCCTGTTACTTCTGAAAGCACCTGTGACTGTCCTAAATGCAACTGCAAGCTCGGCGAACATCCGATTGCGCGCCACGGCAAGCACTACTGCTGCGAAGGCTGTGCCAAGCACCACGAACATGGTGAGGCGTGTTCAAGCAAGGGCTGTAAATGCGCACACGGCTAACGACCGCTCACAAAAAGTGGAGCCTAATCAGGCTCCACTTGCAGTTTCAGGCTGTCGTCATCCAGCCGTTCGGTATGCCGCACTGTGCCTTGCAATCGTCGGCCTTCAACCCTGACCACCACGGTTTTCGCTTGGTCAAGGCTGTCGGGGAGCGGCGCTGACACGCGCAGGGCGAAGCTGAACGGGTCGTCTTCGACAGCTTCCAGCCCCACCTGACAATCGACACTTTTGGTGATACGACCGAACAGTGTGTCCAGGCCGTAATCCAGATGCGCCGGACTGCTGATGGTGCTCATGGTGCATTCCCCCCCGATTTTTTCCAATCGCCAGGCAAAGCCTAGCTCGCCGGTCGCCACATGACGTTTTCCACGCCGAATTTTTCCGCCATCGGTTTGCTGGTCTTCTGCACCTTTTCGCGACCGAAGCGCGGAATTCGACCCACTCCCGCGTCGCAGCTCGCCCAGTGCCACGCCTCGGCGTTGTCCATTTTGTCCGAGCGGATAATGAACGACTTGGGCGTGCCGTGAAGGGTGTAATCGATGACAAACAGTTTTGCGTTGTTCATAAAGCCCGTAATCCTCCCTGTGGTAATAGAAGGATCGCGGCGCGAGCGGAAAATTCACTCGGATTGTCGGACGGTATCTATCCATGGCGACGCGGTGGCGCACTGGTTACCATGACGGCTTCACCAACCCCCAATGAATGCTCGCCATGGCCCTCGCTGCGCCCCCCGATCTCAGTGACACCGATGTCCCCGTGCAGCCGCTGGCGCGTACATATCCGCGTGGTTTGTATATCGAGCCGCATGAGCATGTCTGGGGGCAGTTGTTGTATGCGATGAGCGGGGTGATGTGGGTTGAAACCCCGCACGAGGCGCTGGTGGTGCCGCCGCAGCGGGCGGTGTGGTTGCCGCCCGGGGTACCGCACGGGATTCGCGTGGTGTCGGATTTGCAGATGCGCAATATCTACTGGCGTCCGGCGCTCGCGGCGACACTGGATGAGACGGTGCAGGTGATCGAGGTCGGCGGGTTGCTGCGTGAGTTGATCGTCGGGCTGGTGGAGCAAGGCGACAGTGGTGAGCCGGCCTACTACGAGGCGATGGTCGGTCTGGCCTTGCTGGAGCTCAAACGCGCCAGGCGTTCGCCGTTGAAGATCCCGTTGCCGGACGATTCCGACCGGCGCTTGATGAATGTGTGTCAGGCGGTGATGGCCGCACCGTCGCTGGAGATTTCTTTCGAACAGCACGCGGAACACGCCGGGGCCAGCGTGCGGACATTGGCGCGGTTGTTCAAGGACAGCCTGGGCATGGGCTTCGCCGAATGGCGGCGGCAAGTGCAACTGGCGACGGCGGTGGCGCAGTTGATCCAAGGCGTTGCCGTGAGCGCCATCGCCCGTGAGCTGGGCTATTCGCCGAGCAGTTTCAGCGACATGTTCCGCCGGGAGCTGGGTGTTCCCCCTTCACAATTCACGGCAGACTGAACGCAGATCCTGTGGGAGCGGGCAAGCCCGCCACAGGGACTGTCGGCGTACTTCAGGCATTTGGCCGATAATCAGAAGTCCTTGGCCGGTAGCGATCAAGTCCTTTCCCTAGACTCTGCCCATTCCCTTTACGCGGCGGAGTTTTCTCCATGAACTACCTGATTTCGCTGGGCATCGGCCTTGGTGTCGGCCTGCTCTACGGTGCGCTGGATTTCCGTTCTCCAGCCCCACCGGCCATTGCGCTGGTTGGCTTGCTGGGCATGCTCGCGGGTGAGCAGTTGTGGCCGATGGGCCGGCAACTGGTGGCCGGTTGGTTGTCCTGAAATCCCTCTTTCTTATTCGGTGGATGTGTCCATGAAAGCACTGCAATTCGATCAAACCGGCGACTTGTCTTCCCTGCGCTACGTTGAAGTGCCGACCCCGGTGCCCGGCGATGATGAAGTATTGGTCGAGATCAAGGCCGCCGGCCTGAACCCCAGCGACGTGAAAAACGTCCTCGGGCGTTTTCCCTACACCACGCTGCCACGCATTCCCGGGCGGGATTTTGCCGGGGTTGTGGTCCAAGGCCCGCAGGCGTTGATCGGTCAGGAAGTCTGGGGCACCGGGCGTGAGCTGGGGTTTTTCGCCGATGGCTCCCATGCGCAATTCGTCAAACTCCCGATCAAGGGCGTTGCGCATAAACCGTCGCACCTGAGTTTCGCCCAGGCTGCCAGCCTCGGCGTGCCGTACACCACGGCGTGGGATGCGCTGGAGCGCAGTCTGGTTACCGCCGAAACCCGTTTGCTGGTGATCGGCGGCGGTGCGGTGGCCACGGCAGCGTTGGCGTTGGCCAACGTTCGCGGCGCGCAGTTGTTGGCAGCGGCGCGGCGGCCGGAGCAGGTCAAGGACTTGCAAGCGCAGGGCTACCAGACGCTGCAATTGGATAAACCTGAAGACCTCGGTGCGCAGGTCAACGCGGTGTATACCGGCGGTGCCGATGTGATCTTTGACACCACGGGTTTCTGGTTGCCGGCCTCCGTTGCGGCACTCGCGCCGTTCGGCCGCATCGCCATCATCGCCGCGCCGACCGACGGCCATGTGCAGTTGCCAGCATTGGCGCTGTATCGCAAGGGCGGTTCGGTGGTCGGCATCAACTCGCTGCTGTACGGCGTTGAAGCGTGCGCGGCCATGTTGGAACAATTCGGGCGCCTCTTCGATGAAGACTTGCTGCCGTTGCCCCAAGGGCTGGTGGAAGCGCCGCTGGCCGAAGGCCTGGCGCGGTATACCGAGGTCAATCAGGGCCGTGGTGACAAGGTCATCCTGATTCCCTGATTCCCTGATTCCCTGATACACCACAACGCAAAACGGTGGGCGGGCTTGCTCGCGAATACGGTGTGTCAGGCAATAGAAATATCGACTGATACGACGCTTTCGCGAGCAAGCCCGCTCCCACCGTTTGTATTGCGTGGGGTTCAGGATTGCGGGACGCCGTTTTCCCAGGCAGACCAGTGCTTGAGGATGTCTTGCACCAGCGGATTGCCGGCGCGGTAGAGGTTTTCGAGTGCCGGGACAAAACCGCCCTGATCGGCGTATTTGAGCAAATTGTCCACTTCACTGCCGCCCGGGGCCGGGCGGTCGAAGTCGGAGCCGGCGCGCACCACGGCCAGGCGCTGCACGTCGACCAGACCTTCGCGGCTGGCACGCAGCAGCGCTTCATAGGTCGAGTTGTCTTCCTGTTGCGTCGTGCAGTATTCGCCTTTGTTGTCGGTCAACAGTTTGGTCCAGACCTCGGCCCGTTCGCTCAGGCGCGTGCCGGAGAACCAGGTGTTGCCTGCCAGTGTGTCGCAGCGAGTGACGACTGGCGGCTGATTGGCCGGGGCGGTGGGGTATTTCAGGCGCCACGCGGCGGATTCCTTGCTCTCGCTCAGTGCCACGTCGTGGCTCAGCGCGAAGGCTTTGGCCTGCAATGTCGGGTTGAGTTCGAAGACTTCGGTCTTGTAGTCCAGCGGCGGTTTTTCGTTCGGGCCCCGGGTGTTGATGCCCAGATAACCGGTCGGCCAGCTCGACGGTGCGTCGCGTGAATCCAGCTCCCACTGCGTGCCGAACTCCACCAGGTAATGCGCCCACGCGGCGGTGCCGAGGGTACCGTGTTTGGGGCTGATCCCGGCAATGCCGGCGATCAGGAAATAGCTTTTGCGCAGGTCGAATTTCGGCGACAAGGCCAGTGCCAGGGTCGACGCGGCAGCGTTGGTCTGGCCCATGCCGGTGGTCAACAGGCACACCTGCTGCGTGTTGCAGCGGATGGTCGGGTATTCGGCGGACAGGCCCGGCACGCGGATTTGCTGCTTGAGCTCCAAGCGATCAATCCAGTGCTGTGCCTCGGGGGCGAACATGGTGATCAGGACAACCTTGGGCTGGATCGGCGCTTCGACAGCCCACGCCGTGGAAGAGAGCAGGGTGGCTGCGGCCAGTGAAACTCGCATCATTGCTTGCATGAACATCTCCTGGATTCAGAACTGATAACCGATGCCGGCGTAGTAACCCCAGCCGTTGGAACGGGCGCGGAAATTACCGTCGCCGAAGTTCAACTCACTGCCGTCCTCCCAGTTGCCGCCGTTGTGGAAATAACGCCCCACCAGCGTGAAGCGCAAATGCGTGAACGAGTACAACAAGACATTGGTCGCCACCGTGGCGTTGGCGGTGCGTGCCGGATTGTCCTTGTGCATGTCGGAGCCGAAGTCGAAGTTGGTAAAGCCGATATAGGTCAGCGAGGCGCCGTTGCTGTAACTGTCGATGGGGATGATGTACTTGAGTTGGGCGCGGTAGCCGTCCCAGGAATACTCATTGCTCGCACCGTAGTTTTCCCACTGGTAACGCCCATACAGGTTGGCCGACAGATTGACCCGCGAATGGGTGTCGATGTCGGTGCCGAAGCCGCTGTAGAGGGTGTTGGCGCGGTTCTCTTTGCGGCTGCCGTGGTCGTATATCCAGTCGAACGCTACGTACCATTCCTTGAACGGGCCGATGGCCAGGCTGCGGCCGGCGAGGTAGTCGATGGAGATGCGCGGTTCGTGCTCCATGAACACCGGCGAACCGTGGTCCCACACGCCTTTGTCATGGCTGTTGCCGATGTTGAAAATCTTTGGCACATCAATGTAGCCGTACAGCTCGAACGGGCCTTTGCGTCCGAAATACTCGTATTCCAGGTAGATATCGTCGGCCGGTTGAGGGCCGAAGCTGATGTCCTTGCTGCCGATCAGGGTCAGGTCCTGGTTATACCAATCCGACAGGTACGCCCCTTTTTTCGGCGGGCTGGCTTCGGGGCTGAGGGTTTCGCCTTGGGCGGACTCTTCGGCTGGCGTCGATTGTGCCAGAGCACTTTGGCTGAGAAGTCCGGTAACGCCGGCCAGTAGCAAGGAAACAGCAATCGTGCGCGAAAATGGGGCGCGAAGAAGCGAGGCGCTGTGCATTCAAAGTCCTTTTTTACGGATCAAGGCCCGGGTCTGCGGGCCTGTAAGGTTTTGTGACGAAAATGCCGGGATTGAGGGCTCGCAAACGTTTGCATAAGCCGTACCAATTCTTTCTTGTACGTTGAAAATCCTCAGTGGGTGCGCGCTTGCCCTGCCTGCAGACTGGCTTGCGCAGGCGCACGCATTCCAAATATAGGGGCGGGCTTGCTCGCGATGGGCTCCTGCGATTCACCGCACAAATCCGCCATCCCACGCTCTGCTAGAATCCGCCCCATTCCCTGCCAGAGACTTCCCCATGAGCGAGCCGATTCGTTTGACCCAATACAGCCATGGCGCCGGTTGCGGCTGCAAGATTTCCCCGCAGGTGCTGGAGGTGATCCTGGCCGGCAGCGGCGCGCAGAACCTCGACCCGAAACTGTGGGTCGGCAACGCCTCGCGTGATGACGCGGCGGTGTATGAGATCGATGCCGAGCGCGGTGTGGTGTCGACCACTGACTTTTTCATGCCGATTGTCGATGACCCGTTCGACTTCGGCCGCATTGCCGCCACCAACGCGATCAGCGACATCTATGCGATGGGCGGTGATCCGCTGATGGCGATTGCGATCCTCGGCTGGCCGGTCAATGTGCTGGCGCCGGAAGTGGCGCGGGAAGTGATTCGTGGCGGCCGTGCAGTGTGCGACGAGGCGCGGATTACGCTGGCGGGCGGGCATTCGATCGATGCGCCGGAGCCGATCTTCGGTCTGGCGGTCACCGGTCTTGTCGAAAAGCGCCACATGAAACGCAATGACACCGCCACGGCCGGCTGCCTGCTGTACCTGACCAAACCGCTGGGCATCGGCATCCTCACCACCGCTGAAAAGAAGGGCAAGTTGCGCGCCGCCGATGTCGGTGTGGCCCGCGACTGGATGTGCACTTTGAACAAACCCGGCAGCCGTTTCGGCAAACTCGCCGGTGTCACCGCGATGACCGACGTCACGGGGTTCGGCCTGCTCGGGCATCTGGTGGAAATGGCTGATGGCAGCCAGCTCACGGCGCGCATCGCCTATGACCGTGTGCCACGCCTGGACAGCATCGAGTATTACCTCGATCAGGGCTGTGTGCCCGGCGGCACGTTGCGCAACTTCGACAGCTATTCGAGCAAGGTCGGCCGCGTGCAGGAACTGCACAAGCGTGTGCTGTGCGACCCGCAAACCAGCGGGGGCCTGCTGATTGCCGTAACGCCTGAAGGCAATGACGAGTTCCTCGCCGTCGCCGCCGAACTGGGCCTGAACCTTGCGCCAATCGGCGAACTGGTTGAGCGACAGACCACCGCAGTCGAGGTGATTTGATGCTCCGCGACTGCACCGATTACCGCGACATTTTCCTCAACGACCGACCGCTGATGGACGCCCGCGCGCCGATTGAATTTGCCCACGGCGCGTTCCCCGGTGTGGTCAATCTGCCGCTGATGAACGACATCGAGCGGCAGAGAATCGGCACTTGCTACAAACAGCAGGGTCAGCAAGCGGCCATCGAACTGGGCCATCAACTGGTGTCCGGTGCGGTGAAGGCCGAGCGCATTCAGGCCTGGGCCGACTTCGCCCGGGCCCATCCTGATGGTTATCTCTATTGTTTTCGAGGAGGCTTGCGTTCGCAGATCACCCAGCAGTGGTTGCGTGACGAGGCCGGCATCGACTATCCACGCGTCGGTGGTGGCTACAAGGCGATGCGCGGTTTTCTGATCAACACCCTTGAGCAAGCCATCGCGCAATGTGATTTCGTCTTGCTGGGCGGCATGACCGGCACGGGTAAAACCGAAGTGCTGGTGCAGTTGCGCAATGGGCTGGACCTGGAAGGATACGCCAACCATCGCGGCTCCAGTTTTGGTAAACGTGCCACCGGGCAGCCGTCGAATATCGATTTTGAAAACCGTCTGTCAATCGACATCCTCAAGAAGCGCGAGACTGGCATCGAGCAGTTTGTGCTGGAGGACGAAAGCCGGGTGGTCGGCAGTTGTGCGTTGCCGCTGCCGCTGTATCAAGGCATGCAGCAGTACCCGATGGTCTGGCTGGAAGACAGTTTTGAGGATCGTGTCGAGCGGATTCTGCGTGACTATGTGGTGGACCTGTCGGCTGAATTTTCGGCGGTGCATGGCGAAGATGGATTCGTGCTGTTTTCGCAGCGGCTGCTGGAAAGCCTGAACAACGTGCAGAAGCGTTTGGGGGGCGAACGTCATCAACGCATGTTGACGCTGATGGAAGAGGCGCTGGCCGAGCAGGCCCGCAGTGGCGCGGTGGATCTGCATCGCGGCTGGATCGAGGGGCTGCTGCGTGAGTATTACGACCCGATGTATGTGTTTCAGCGGGAGAAGAAGGGCGGGCGGATCGAGTTTGCCGGGGAGCGGGCGGCGGTTCTTGAGTATCTGCGTGAGCGGGTGAGTCAGAAAAATTGATGTTGGTTTGAATGGCCTCTTCGCGAGCAAGCGCCGGATCAGACGACATCGCCATCAGGTGGGACAGGTTTGCTTGCCATGATCCAGCCCCTGCTTGTAGCTGTGGCTCTGCAAACTGGCCTTGCCGTTGTGCCAGGTCAGTGTCAGCACGTACAGCGAATCGAAATCACTGGAGGCCCAATCATCGGTGATGGTCTGTTTCTCGCCCAGCGCTTTGCCGGCCACCTTGTTGATCAGCTCCGGCAGATAGCCATGGGACCAGGCGGTGTAGATCGTCGAGTTGTGATACTTGTCTTCGAGCAGTTCGCGGGCCAGGTCGCTGGTGTCATTGGCCGAAAACTCGATGTTCACGGGCAGGCCGAGTTTGATCGCAGCGGGGCTGATGGTCATCAGCGGACGAATGTAGCTGTAGGCGTTGTCCAGCTCACCCTCCTCGACATTGCGCGTCGGATTGGCGGCGAACACATAATTGGCCTTGCCGAACTTTTCCGGCAGCAGCGTTGATAGATCGATGGCGCGATTGAGGCCCTGGCAGTTGAGCTGACCGAGACCGCCCTCGGGTTTTTCCGCGTGGCGCAAAAACACCAGCGTCTGGGTACCGTCGACCGGTTGTGCGCGGCTCTCACTGGACTCAAGTGACAGAATCAATGCACTGACTGCCAGCAGCGAGGGCAGGGCCACATAAGCGCGTTGTTTGAAGCGCTTGGCGAAACTCAGCAGGTTCGTCATGAAATAAAAGGTTCTTCAGCATATTCGGTTAAGGCTGACAAACCTCTGCACCTCGGGCTCCCAGCACCGGGTGTTTTCCATGTCGTGAACGGCGTCCCTTTCAATAAAGGCATAGCTCAGAGTCCCCTGAGGCCGGTTTGGTTCGATCCTGGCTTTTGCACGCTAGCCGCAGGATGTGACGATTGATGCATTATGATCGGGTCTCTTTTGTGACTGGATGCTTCCCATGACCGATCTGTCCGCGTTCCCGATCACCCAGAAATGGCCGGCGCAGTACCCCGACTGGATTCAGCTCTATTCCTTGCCTACCCCCAACGGCGTCAAAGTCTCGATCATGCTTGAAGAGATCGGCCTGCCGTATGAGCCGCACCGCGTCGGTTTCGACAGCAACGATCAGTTGTCCGCCGAGTTCCTGTCGCTGAACCCGAACAACAAGATCCCGGCGATTCTCGATCCCCACGGCCCGCAGGACCAACCGCTGCCGCTGTTCGAGTCCGGCGCGATCCTGATTTATCTGGCTGACAAGAGCGGTCAGCTCCTGGCCCAGGAAGGCGCCCTGCGCTACGAAACCATCCAGTGGCTGATGTTCCAGATGGGCGGCATTGGCCCGATGTTTGGCCAGCTCGGTTTCTTCAATAAATTCGCCGGCAGGGATTACGAGGACAAACGTCCGCGTGATCGCTACGTGGATGAAAGCAAACGCCTGCTCAACGTGCTCGACAAGCGCCTGGAAGGCCGCGACTGGATCATGGGCGAGCGCTACACCATCGCTGACATCGCCACGTTCCCGTGGGTGCGTAATTTGGTGGGTTTCTACGAGGCGGGTGATTTGGTTGGTATTGAGAACTTCCCGAATGTCACCCGTGTGCTGGAGCGATTTGTGGCGCGGCCGGCGGTGCTGCGTGGCTTGAGCATTCCTCAATAAGGACGGTGTATGCGTTCGTTCGATTTCAAGCAAGTCGATGTTTTCAGCCAGAGAGCGCTTAAAGGCAATCCGCTGGCGGTGGTTTTTGGCGCCGACGCTCTGAGCGACCAGTGCATGGCCGCCTTTGCCTCCTGGACCAATTTGAGTGAGACCACCTTCATTCTTGAACCGCAAGATCCGCGCGCCGATTATCGGGTGCGGATCTTCACGACCCTGAGCGAATTGCCGTTTGCCGGTCATCCGACACTCGGCACCTGCCATGCCTGGCTGGAAGCAGGTGGGGTGCCCAAAGGCAATGACATCATTCAGGAGTGCGGCGTCGGGCTGGTACGGATACGCCGCGAGGGCGCAGAACTCGCGTTTCTCGCCCCGCCATTGCTAAGGTCGGGCCCCGTCGAGGCCGAAGTCATGGCGCGGGTGCAGCGGGGGCTGGGGCTTAGCGGCGACGCCATTGTCCACGCGCAATGGGTGGACAACGGCGCTGGGTGGTTGGCGGTGATGCTCAAGGACCGGCAGCAGGTGCTGACTCTGCAACCGGACCATTCACAGATGCAGGGGTTGGCGGTAGGCGTCATAGCGCCGTGGAATCCTGAGCGTGACGGCGATGAGGCCCAGTTCGAGGTCCGTGCGTTTATTTGCGGTGATGGGATGCCGGAGGACCCGGCCACCGGCAGCTTGAATGCCGGGATTGCCCAATGGTTACTGGGCGAGGGCATGGCACCAGGCGCTTATACGGTCAGTCAGGGCTTGAGCATGGGCCGGGCCGGGCGGATTCGGATCAGTCGCCTTGGCGATGAAATCTGGGTCGGCGGGGCTGTGGTGACGTGCATTGCAGGACAGCTGACGCTCTGACCGCAAAATGCATCGGGGCGAAGCCATCCATTGTTGCGTACGCGGTAATGCACTCTTGATTGATCCAGGTTTGTACCGCGCCCCCCGCAAGGCATAAGCTTGGCCCCCTACGACTTTCGTCTCATCTGCAGGTTTCAGGAAAGCCCCATGTCCAGTCAGTTCCCCGAAGCACGTCCCCGCCGTCTGCGCCGCAATGCGAGCCTGCGCAGTCTGTTCCAGGAAACCGAGTTCAGCCTGAACGATCTGGTGCTGCCGATTTTCGTCGAGGAAGAAATCGACGACTTCGTGCCGATCAAGAGCATGCCCGGGGTAATGCGCATTCCCGAGCGCAAACTGGCCGGCGAGATCGAGCGGTATGCCCGTGCCGGCATCAAATCGGTGATGACCTTCGGCGTCTCCCATCATCTGGATGGCAACGGCAGCGACACCTGGCGCGAAAACGGTCTGGTCTCGCGCATGTCGCGGATCGCCAAGGACGCGGTGCCGGAAATGATCGTGATGTCCGACACCTGCTTCTGCGAATACACCGATCACGGCCACTGCGGCGTGATGCACAACCATGAAGTGGATAACGACCAGACCTTGGTCAACCTCGGCAAACAGGCCGTGGCGGCGGCCCGTGCCGGCGCTGATGTGATTGCGCCGTCGGCGGCAATGGACGGCCAGGTGCGGGCGATTCGTCAGGCGCTCGACGCGGCCGGTTTCACGCAGATTCCGATCATGGCCTATTCGACCAAGTTCGCTTCGGCGCTTTACGGCCCGTTTCGCGAGGCCGGCGGCAGCGCGCTCAAGGGCGACCGCAAAAGTTACCAGATGAACCCGATGAACCGCCGCGAAGCCCTGCGCGAGTCGCTGCTGGACGAACAGGAAGGCGCCGATGCGCTGATGGTCAAACCGGCGGGTGCGTATCTGGACATCATCCGCGACATCCGTGAAGCCTCGAACCTGCCGCTGTCGGCGTATCAGGTCAGCGGCGAGTACGCGATGATCAAGTTCGGCGCTCAGGCGGGTGCGATTGATGAAGATCGCGTGGTGCGCGAAAGCCTCGGCGCGATCAAACGTGCCGGTGCGGATCTGATCTTCACTTACTTTGCGATGGACCTGGCCCTGGCCGGCATCTGACAAACACCATCAATCCAGACGGTGGGAGCGGGCTGGCTCGCGAAGGCGTCGTACCAGGCAACTATTGGTTGCTGATACACCGCTTTCGCGAGCAAGCCCGCTCCCACATTGATGTCAGGTGCAGGCGAAAAATGGTCTGATCCCGTGATCGTGGAAATAGCGTTCGATCACTTTCGGATCGGCGCTGTTATCGGCAATCGCCACGTAGGTGTCCGGGCGCAGCAGATAGAAGCCGTTACGCGCCAACCCCGCCGTTTCAAACGCCGGGCGCCAGTCGAGCACATGCAGCGGCAGATGATGTGCGTGACACCAGGCAATCATTTCGTCGCTGGTGTCACCGTACACATGCACCTGCCAGCACGGCTGCTTGAGCGGCTCGTAATTATCCCCTTCACCGTCATGGGCCCACGGCAAGCGATCACCGCCGTGAACGTGGCCGGCCACGCCTTGGCTGAGCGGCATGCCACGGTAGTTGAGGGTGACTTGCGACACAGTGCGAAAGAGGAACTCGCGGCTCGTTTCGAATGAGGCCAGTTTCGGGATCAGAAACGGTGCCAGCCGTGTGCGCAGCAGGTCGGCCATGCGCCCCTCGGCGGTGACGAAGCTGAAGACTTTGTCGGTGGTCGATACCAACCGCCGGGCGAAGGCGATGCGTTCCGTTTCGTAAGTATCGAGCAGTCTGGCCTCGGCAGCGCCGCTGAGCACGGCGGCGAGTTTCCACGCCAGATTGATCGCATCGCCAATACCGGTGTTCATGCCCTGACCGCCCGCCGGGCTGTGGACGTGCGCGGCATCGCCGAGCAGAAAGGCGCGGCCGCTGCGAAAGTGCTCCGCCACGCGGTGATGCACGCGGTAGGTGGAGAACCAGTGGACATCTTCGATTTGGACTTTCAAATGTTCGATGGCGCGGCGGCTGACGTCGGAAAACTCCAGGGTGTCGGCGCGCTGCGCACGTTCGTCGCGCACCGTCCCGATCAACCGCGCCCGCCCTTCGCCCGCCAACGGGAAGACCGCGAGAAAATCTGCTTCATCCAGATCCAGGTGCAGCTCGCCATTCATCGCCGGGCCGCTGGCCTTGACGTCCGCGACGTAGAAAATCTGCTGATAGGTGCCACCGGGAAAGCCCGTGTCGAGGGTGTTGCGCACCACGGAACGGGCGCCATCACATCCCGCCAGATAACAGGCCTGGCAGATTTCCTGCTCGCCATCGGGCAGGCGCAAATGCGCGGTGAGGCCGTCACCGGTTTCCTCGAAGCGCTCAAGTTCGGTATGACGCTCGACCACGACGCCGTAGTCTTCGAGACGCTCGATCAACAGCCGTTCGTGCTCGTCCTGCGGGAAGATTTCGACGAAGGCGTAGGGCGTCAGACCTTCGCCGATGCGGTTGAGCGGTAGCTGCGCAACGGGTTTGCCATTGACCCAGAAATTTGCCGCCGCCACTCGGTGGCCGTTGCGTACGAGGGTGTCGGCCAGGTCCAGTTGCCGGTACAGCTCCAGGGTTCGCGCCTGTACCGCCAGTGCGCGGGAGGTGGTGCCCGGGGCTGAAGTCTTGTCGATGATGCGCACGCGCACGCCCAGTTTGCTCAGCCACAGGGCCAGCACCAGGCCGGTGGGGCCGGCGCCGATGATCAGGATGTCGCTGCGGTTCATGGGCCTGTCCTCCGTTTGCTGTGGAGCAAGTATGGATCAGAAGGAGAGGGTGGCCAGTTGATCAGCCAGACGGAAAAAAGCCCCGCAACCGTGACGTTGCGAGGCCTCTTTCGGGCTACGACGTTGCTTAGAAGTCGATCGTGCCCGACAACTTCGCCACTCGCGGTTCACCTTGCGTCAGATAACCGCCCTGAGCTGATGCCCAGTATTTCTTGTTCGCCAGATTCTCCACGCCCAGACGCAAGGTCACGTCTTTTTCCGAGACCTTGAAGGCGTAACGCGCGCCGGCGTCGAAGCGGTTCCAGGTCGGCAGGCTGAGGTTGTTCGCCGCGTCGGCGTATTGGCCGCCGGTGCGCAGCATCCGCGCATTCAGCGCAACGCCTTGCAGGCCGGGTACATCCCAGTCCACGCCCGCGTTGAACTGGAAGGTCGGCACGCCGATGGCACGGTTGCCGTCGTTGGCGCCGTTGAGGGTGTTCTTCAGTTCGGTGTCCATCAAGGTCAGGCCGCTGATCAGGCGCAGGCCGTTGATCGGCTCGCCGAACACGTTGATTTCCACGCCTTTGTTGATCTGCTCGCCTTCACGCACGTAAGTGCAGGTGCTGGCGCTGTCGATTTCACAATAGCCGTCGCTCGGTTGCTCGATGCGGTATACACCCAGGCTCGCGCCGTAGGTGCCCATGTCGACTTTCACCCCGGCCTCGGTCTGCTTGGAACGGGCCGGTGCGTAGACTTCGTTGCCATTGGTCACGCGAAAGCCGCCGGAGCTGGTCGGCGAGGTCGGGCCCTGGGCCAGACCTTCGATGTGGTTGGCGTAAAACGACACATGCTCCCACGGCTTGAACACGATGCCGTACACCGGCGTGGTGATCGATTCGTCGTAGCTCGACGAGCGCGGGCCGCTGCCATAGCTGGCGTAACCGTAACCCTGCACGACCAGTTGCTGACGACGCAGGCCCGCGGTGATCAACAGGCGATCATCGAAGAAACCGAGGGTGTCGGAGATCGCGAGGCTGCGGTTGAAGGTCTTGCCGACGATGCCCGGGTCGTTCACATCGCCACCGGCAAAGTTGCCCACCGGCGATGGGGTTTGCACCGGGTGGTAGATATTGTTGCTGTAGCGGGTCAGGTCGAAATCATAGGCACTGCGCTGCTCGGCCCAGATCCCGGTCAGGCCGAAGTTGAGCTTATGGCTGACCGGACCCGTATTGAATTTACCGTTGAGGCCGGCCATGACGCTGGTGTTGTCTTCATCGTGGGGAATGAACGAGCCGGTGGTGAACGAGGCGCCGCTGTTGCCGACCAGGGTGGTCGAGTTGTAGCGCCCGACTTCACGGGTGTGCTTGGCGCCGCCGGCCGCGTAGGCGGTCCAGTTGTCGTTCAGGTCGTACTCGGCGCGGAGCATGCCGAAGGTGTCTTCGATGTCGGTGTAGCCCCACTTCGGCGCGTAGTTGGTGTCGGCCGAGGGTGCGTCCGGAATGTGCGTGGCAGTGCCGAGGTTGACCGAGCTGCGGCCACCGTTGACGCGCTCTTTCTGGTAAGCGAAATCACCGGAAATCCGCAGGGCATCACCACGGTAATCCAGGCCAATGGCGAACAGTTTGGAGCGCTGGTTCTGGTGATCGATAGCGGTATCGCCTTCGCGCTGGGACAGATTGATCCTTGCGCCGAAACGGTTGTCTTCACCAAAACGCTGGCCAATATCGAAGTGATGACCGATGCGCCCTTCGCTATTGATGTCGGTGGTGTAGCGACGCAGCGGCACGTCACCGGCGCGCTTGGGTTGCAGGTTGACACCACCGCCGATGCCCGAGCCGGTCGGGGTTACGCCATTGATAAAGGCGTTCGGGCCCTTGAACACTTCCACGCGCTCCAGAGCATCGGTGGAAATGATCTGCCGTGGCAGCACGCCGTACAGGCCGTTATAGGAAATATCGTCACCGTTGAGCGGTAGGCCGCGGATCATGAAAACCTGCGCCTGGTTGCCGTAGCCCGAGGCCTGGCGCACGGAGGAATCGTTGAGCAGCACATCGGCGACGTTTTCAGCCTGCTGATCCTGGATCAGTTGCTCGGTGTAGGACGCGGCGCTGAAGGGTACGTCCATCATGTCCTGATTGCCCAACACGCCCAATTGGCCGCCGCGAGCGACCTGACCACCGGCGTAGGTGGGGGGCAGGGCATCTGGCGCTGGGGCCTGAGCGTTGATGTTGACGTTGTCGAGCACCAGTTGTTTGTTATCGCCTTCGGCGGCGTGAGCGGTGACAGTCAGGGAGCACAGCAGGGCGAGAAGCGTCGGACGAAAGGGAGCAGCGAGTCGAGCTGAAGCGGGCATGTTTCGTACCTGGAGGCGCACGGCCAGTGAGAAAAATAAGGGCTGCGCGCAACTCCTTGCGCAAATGCGACTCCAGGTGCAAATGATAGGTTTTCTCAGTAACGTATTGCAATCAGTTTGTCATCACCTTGAGCTGCCGAAGGGATTGTGTATGGTTAACCCGCCTCAACGGACTGGATGATGGAGCCGCATGCACCCCCCTCGATTACTGATCACCCTCGCCGCCCTGCTCGTACTCGGCGGTTGCGCCAGTCAGCGCAGCGGCGAGCCCGCCCCGCGTCCTCCCGCCGAAGTGAAGGCCGAGATCGTGCGGCTGATGCCGGTCAAAATCGCCGATCGCCAAGGCTGGGCCACCGATATCTACGCCGCGTTCGCCGCGCAACACATCAGCCCGACCACGCAGCATCTGTGCTCGGTGCTGGCCGTTGCCGAACAGGAGTCAACCTTTCAGGCTGACCCTACTGTGCCGGGCCTGGGCAAAATCGCCCGCGACGAAATCGACCGTCGTGCCGGCAACATTCATATCCCCGGCTTGTTGGTCAGCGGCGCCCTGCAAGTGCGCTCTCCCAATGGCAAAAGCTACAGCGAGCGCTTGAATGCGGCGCGTAGCGAGAAGGAGTTGAGCGCGATTTTCGACGACTTCATCGGCATGGTGCCCATGGGCAGCACGCTGTTTGGCGGCTTCAACCCGGTGCACACCGGCGGGCCGATGCAGGTCAGCATCGAATTCGCCGAGCAGCATGCCAAGGATTACCCGTACCCGGTGGCCGGCACGATCCGCCATGAAGTGTTCACTCGTCGTGGTGGTATGTATTTCGGTATCGCCCATTTGCTCGGCTACCCCGTCAGTTATCGCGAACCGCTGTACCGCTTCGCCGACTTCAACGCCGGTTGGTACGCCAGCCGCAATGCCGCGTTTCAGAACGCCGTCAGCCGCGCTTCGGGCATCCCGTTGGCACTGGATGGCGACCTGATTCGCTATGACTCGATCATGCCCGGCAGCACCGAACTGGCCGTGCGCACCCTGGGCAAGTCCTTGGGCATGCGTAATCCGACCATTCGCGATCAATTGGAAAAGGGCAAAACCCTGGCATTCGAAGAGACCAGGCTTTATCAGCGTGTATTCGAGTTGGCCGAGAAAACCGAGGGTAAAACACTGCCGCGTGCGGTGTTGCCGGGGATCGTGCTGCAGAGCCCGAAAATCACCCGCAAACTGACCACCGCCTGGTTCGCCAAGCGGGTGGACGAACGCTACAAACGCTGTATGGCCAAGGCTGGCTGATTGTTGCAGACATAAAAAACCCGGCTGATGGGCGCCGGGTTTTTCTGGTTTGTTGCGATGACGCCATTCATTCAAGCGTTGCGCAGTTCGTTCAGACGATCAGCACCACCTTCAGCTACGGTGTTGCCGTGCAGGCGATCCGAGCCATCAGCGGCGACGGTGTTGCCTTGCAGACGATCCGAACCGTCAGCGGCGACGGTGTTGCCTTGCAAGCGATCCGAGCCGTCAGCGGCGACGGTGTTGCCTTGCAGGCGATCCGAACCGTCAGCGGCGAAGGTGTTGCCTTGCAAGCGATCCGAGCCATCGGCTGCGACGGTGTTGCCTTGCAGGCGATCCGAGCCATCAGCGGCGATCATCGTGTGCGCTGGAGTTGCGGCAAAAGCGTTAATTGCGAAAACCGAGAAAGCGATGCTGAGAAGCGTTTGGCGTTTCATGATGGTGTGCTCCGGGGTGTTATTGGTTGGTATGGAGCAGATGTTACGCCGGAGATTTTTTATGAGAACTTCATTGCCGTGATGGTGAACATCGATGCCGATGATGATTGCCAGAACCCGCAGCTTAGCGCTTCACAACACCTTCACTGCGCGCCCGATCGCCTGAATCGGCCCGGTCGGTTTGCCAATCGGCGAACCGTTGGCGCCTTCCAGCGTCAGCTCGAACAGCTGATTGGGTTGCAGCGGGGGCAGCTTGTCCAGCGGCACTTTCAATGCCTGTCCCGGTTTGACCAGGCCCAGTGACACCGGTCCTTGCCAGCCGTCAGCCTTGGTCCAGAATTCCAGGGCCTTGTCCGCCGGCACCTCCACCACGCCCAGCGGAATCAACTGAATCTCCCGCGAATTACTGGCCTGAATCACCCAGCCCGGGGCCTTGTCCTGCGGTGCGACCAGTACCACCAGATAACTCGGCTTCGGCGTGGTCTGGGTCAGCAGGATCGAGCCGAGCAGCAATGTCGCGGCCAATCCGGCAGCCGTCAGTCCACGCCACAGCGGCAGCAGATTCCACCATGAGGTTTTCTCTGCCATTGGGGGGGGCCGCGTGAGCCGTTCAACACTGCGCTCAATCCGTGGCCAGAGTCGTGGTGACGGCTGTTGCGGCGCGGCGAGCTCGGTCAGGTCCAGCAGGCGTCGTTCCCAGGCCTCCACCGCGGCACGCAGTTCGGGGTCGGTCGACAGGCGTCGTTGAACCTTGGCGCGATCTTCCGCCGGGAGCGTGCCCAGCACATATTCACTGGCCAGTTCATCGCGTTCCTGTGCCGATTCAGTGGTCATCCCATGCACTCCCGCAAAGCGTTGAGGCTGCGTTTGATCCATGCTTTGACGGTGCCCAGCGGCGTATTGAGACGCGTGGAAATCTGCGCATGGCTGTAGCCGTCGACATAGGCGTGAAGGATGCAGCTTCGGCGTTGTGGATCGAGCTGTTCCAGGCAGCGGTGAATGCGCGCCGAATGCGCCTGGGCATCGAAGCCGTCATCGTCGTGCGTGGCCATTTCATGATCTTCACTGAACGGCGTTTCCCGGGCCTGATTGCGCAATAGATTCAGCGCCAGGTGCCGGGTCACGGTGAACATCCAGCCACGCGCCGAACCGCGCGCCGGATCGAATCCTGCCGCACCGTTCCAGATCTTGAGGAACGCCTCATGGACAATGTCCTCCGCCAGCGCCGTATCGCGCACCAGCCGCTTGGCCACACCCAGCAGGCGCGGGCCCTCCTGCACATACAAATCGCGCAGGGCCGCTCGCTCGCCGCGGGCACAGGCAGCGAGACGGGCTTGGTAATCGAATTCGGATTCGGGTAAGGACATGCAATGCAATCTAGCTCACATTTAACTTCAGCACACAGAGCCCTTTGGCAGCGGCCTTGCCCGCGATGGCGTTGTGTCAGTCGGCATCACTGTCACGGTTACACCGCTTTAGCGAGCAAGCCCGCTCCCACAGGTTTTGCGCTGAGCCTGTGACTTCAGTTCGCCGCCCAGAAAATGTAATCGGCCTGATACTTCACCACTTCCTGCTGGCCCTTGTTGGCTGCCGTGCACTCGCTGCTCGGTGCCACGCCACCCTTGAGCGCAACGCGCTGGATGTAACTCACGCCGCTCATGGCGCCTTTGCCTTCGGCCGGGTTGGCCTTGACCAGTTGATAGGGCAGATTGCCCGCGCCCGATGGCGCCACCGCCAGTTGCGTGCCGGTGATTTTCGAACCGTCTTTAGCCTGCCAGGTAGCCGGTGGGCCATAGTAGGTGCCCACCTGCTTGCCGCTGCGATCATTGAGCACCGCTTTCGGCCCGACGAAGGTCCACTCGGTCTGCCCGGCCATATTGGGTTTGTCGCGGCACTCGTAGGTGACCTCGCCGACACCGGTGGTTTCCATCGCGATCTTGTGGCCGGCCGGCACTTTGATGGTGTCGGGGTAACTGCTTTGGGCGAAGGCCGTCGAGGTGGCTGCAAGCAAACCGGTGAAGCAAATCAGCTGTGTGGTGTTCATCAGTGTTTTCTCCGAAAGGGGTAGATCGCTGGCAGCCAACAGTGGCTGTTACAGGGACTACCCGTGGCGGAGCCGATTGGATGCAGTGCCTGGAAAATATTTTTAAGGCATCGCAATTTCCCTTGTGGGAGCGGGCTTGCTCGCGAAGGCGATGGGTCAATCACAGCTCATATAACAGGCACACCGCTTTCACGAGCAAGCCCGCTCCCACAGGGTTCTTCTTCAGGCTTGAGGCCGGAGGCTTTCAGCAGTTCCTGGGTATAGGGGTGCTGCGGCGCCGCAAAGATCTTTCGCGAAGCACCTTGTTCAACGACTTTGCCATCCTTGATCACTATCAAGTCATGGGCCAGAGCATGCACCACCGCCAGATCATGGCTGATGAACAAATAAGTCAGCCCGTGCTTGATCTGCAATTGCCGCAGTAACTCCACCACCTGCTTCTGCACCGTGCGATCGAGCGCCGAGGTCGGTTCATCGAGCAGAATCAGCGCCGGTTCCAGCACCAATGCCCGGGCGATGGAAATGCGTTGGCGCTGGCCGCCGGAAAACTCGTGGGGATAGCGATGACGACTTTGCGGATCAAGCCCGACTTCCTCCAGTACGCGAATCACCGCTGTCTCTCGCTCAGCCTCGGTGCCGATGCCATGGGTCAACAAGCCCTCGGCAATGATCTGCTGCACCGACATGCGCGGGCTTAGGCTGCCGAACGGGTCTTGGAACACCACCTGAATCTGCCGGCGCAAGGGGCGCATCAAACGCTGATTGAGCAGGCTCAGTTGCTTGTTGCCGAAACGGATATTGCCCTGCGATTCCACCAACCGCAGGATCGCCTGACCCAGCGTCGATTTGCCCGAGCCGGACTCGCCGACAATCCCCAGGGTCTTGCCCCGTTGCAGGCTGAAACTGACGCCATCGACCGCTTTGATGTAGTCCTGCTGACGGCTGAACAGCGCTTTGGGCAGTGGGAACCAGACTTTCAGGTCATCCACCTCCAGCAAGTTGTGATCGTATTGACTCGGCACGGGTGCGCCGCTCGGTTCCGCCTCGATCAACAAGCGGCTGTAAGGATGCTGTGGGGCGCGAAACAGGGTTTCGCAATCGGCCTGTTCGACGATCTCGCCGTGACGCATCACGCACACCCGCTGAGCGATGCGCCGGACCAGATTGAGGTCGTGACTGATCACCAGCAGCGACATCCCGAGTCGCTGTTGCAACTCGATCAGCAGCTCAAGAATCTTCTGCTGCACGGTGACGTCGAGCGCGGTGGTCGGTTCGTCGGCGATTAACAGTTCTGGCTCGTTGGCCAGCGCCATGGCGATCATCACCCGCTGCCGCTGGCCGCCGGAGAGTTGGTGCGGATAGGCTTTCAAACGCTGCAAAGGTTGGCGAATGCCGACCAGTTCCAGTAATTCCAAGGTGCGAGCGCGGGCGGCGCGGCCCTTCAGCCCCTTGTGGATTTCCAGCACTTCGCTGACCTGTTTTTGCACGGTGTGCAACGGGTTCAGGGAAGTCATCGGCTCCTGGAAAATCATCGCAATCCGGTTGCCGCGCAAGCCGCGCATCTGTTGCTCGCTGGCGTGCAGCAAGTCCACGCCGTTGTAGTGGATGCTGCCCGTGCTGCTGACGGTTTTCCCCGGCAGCAAGCGCAGGATCGAATGCGCCGTCACCGACTTGCCCGAGCCCGATTCGCCGACCAGGGCCAAACACTCGCCACGGCGAATGTCCAGGTTCAAACCGTGCACCACTGCCTGCCCGGCGAAGGCGACACGCAGGTCGCGGATCTCGATCAAATGGTCGTTCATGTCAGCTCCGCTGATCAGGATTGTGGGTCGAATGCATCACGGCAAGCCTCACCAATAAACACCAGCAACGACAGAATCAGCGCCAACGCGAAAAACGCCGTCAGCCCCAGCCATGGCGCTTGCAGATTGCGCTTGGCCTGGCCGATCAACTCGCCTAGCGACGCGGTGCCCGGCGGCATGCCGAAACCGAGAAAATCCAGCGCCGTGAGGGTGGCGATAGCGCCGGTCAGAATGAACGGCAGGTAAGTGAGGGTAGAGGTCATCGCATTGGGAAGGATGTGCCGGCGCATCAGTTCGCTGTCGGTCAGGCCCAAGGCTCGCGCTGCTTTGACGTATTCCAGATTGCGCCCACGGAGAAACTCGGCGCGCACCACGTCGACCAGCGCCAGCCACGAGAACAGCGCCATGATCCCCAGCAGCCACCAGAAGCTTGGCGAAACGAAGCCAGACAAAATGATCAGCAGGTACAGCACCGGCAACCCTGACCAGATTTCCAGAATCCGTTGCCCAAGCAAGTCGACCCAGCCGCCGTAGTAACCCTGCAACGCCCCGGCCACGATGCCGATCAATGCGCTGATGCCGGTGAGGATCAACGCAAACAGGATCGAGATCCGCGTGCCGAAAATCACTCGCGCCAACACGTCCCGCGCCTGATCGTCGGTGCCCAGCCAATTGCTCGTCGAAGGCGGGCTCGGTGCCGGTTCGGTGAGGTCGTAATTGACCGTGTCGTCACTGAACGGGATCGGCGGGAACAGCATCCAGCCGCCCTGATCCTCGATCAGTTTGTGTACGTAGGCGCTGGCATAGTCCGGCTGGAACGGCAGCTCGCCGCCGAAATCGGTTTCCAGGTAATCACTGAGGATGGGGAAGTAATAGGCGTCGTGGTAGCGGATCACCAACGGTTTGTCGTTGGCGATCAATTCGCCACCCAGGCAGATCAGGCACAGACCGATGAACAGCCACAGTGACCAGCACCCGCGCCGGTTGGCCTTGAATTGAGCGACACGGCGCGGGCCCAGAGGAGAGAGAGTGAACATCAGGCAGTCCTCGCCGAGAAGTCGATGCGCGGGTCGAGCAGGGTGTAGCAGAGGTCGCCGATCAACTTGATCAGCAGGCCGAACAGGGTGAACAGAAACAGCGCGCCGAACACCACCGGATAGTCCCGCGACACCGCCGCCTCGTAACTCATGCGCCCGAGGCCGTCGAGGTTGAAGAGGGTTTCGATCAGCAAGGAACCGGCGAAGAACACCTCGATCAGTGCCGACGGCACCCCGGCGACCACCAGCAGCATGGCGTTGCGAAACACATGGCCGTAAAGCACGCGCCGTTCGGTCAAACCCTTGGCCCGCGCCGTGATGACGTACTGGCGGCTGATCTCGTTGAGGAAGCTGTTCTTGGTCAGGATCGTCAGTGTGGCGAAGCCGCCGATCACCAATGCGGTCACCGGCAACACCAGGTGCCAGAGGTAGTCGCCGACCTTGCCCAGCGTGCTGAGGCTGTCGAAGTCATCCGAGAACAGCCCTTGCACCGGGAACCAGTTGACGTAGCTGCCGCCGGCAAACACCACGATCAGCAGAATCGCGAACAGAAACGCCGGCATCGCATAGCCGATGATGATCGCCGTGCTGCTCCAGACATCGAAGGCGCTGCCGTTCTTGACCGCTTTGCCGATACCCAGCGGGATCGAGATCAGATAGGTGATCAGCGTCGCCCACAAGCCGAGGGACAGCGACACCGGCAGTTTCTGAATGATCAGTTCGGTAACCTTGGCGCCACGAAAAAAACTGCTGCCCAGATCCAGTTGCGCGTAGTTTTTCAGCATCAGCCACAGGCGTTCATGCAGCGGTTTGTCGAAGCCGTAGTGGTGCTTGATTTCTTCGATCAGCGCCGGGTCCAGACCGCGACTGCTGCGCCCGGCGCCGCCAATTGCCGCGACCTCGCCACCACCGCCCATGCTGTGCCCGCCAAAGCCTTGCAGGCGGGCGATGGCTTGCTCCACCGGGCCACCCGGCGCGGCCTGCACGATGAGGAAATTGACCACCAGAATGCACAGCAACGTCGGGATGATCAGCAGCAGGCGTCGACTCAGATAGCGCAGCATGTCACTGGCCCCCCGCACGTTGTGCGTGCATCTGTTGCGTGGTCAACGGCTTGGCCGAGACTTCCCACCAGGTGTTGAGGCCTTCGTCGTACGCCGGTTGCACCGGCGGCATGCCGAAACGGTTCTGGTACACCGTCGGCGTGCCCTTGGAGTAGTAGTTGGGAATCATGTAGTAACCCCATTGCAGCACCCGGTCGAGGGCGCGGGCGTAATGCACCATGGCGTCGCGGGTGTTGGCCTGCACCAGGCCGTCGATCAACTGATCAACCGCCGGGTTGGCCAACACCATCGAGTTGGAACTGCCGACTTGCGTGGCACTTTGCGAGGCGTAGAGGCTGTACAACTCGCGGCCGGGAGAGACGATCGGATCGCCGCTGCGCGGGAAACTGGTGACGATCATGTCGTAGTCCCGGGCATTAAGCCGATTGACGTACTGCGCCGAATCGATCCGGCGCAGATTGAGGGTGATGCCGATCTGCGCGAGGGTGCGTTTGAACGGCAGCAACATGCGGTCGAAACCGCCCTGACCGTCGAGAAAGGTGAACGCCAGCGGCTCACCGTTGGCGTTGACCAACCGATTGTTTTTCGCCGTCCAGCCGGCCTCGGCCAGCAGCTTCAGCGCCTGCAATTGCTTGTCACGGATATAGCCGCTGCCATCGGTTTTCGGCGCCTTGTAGACCTCGGTAAATACTTCGTCGGGGATCTGCCCGCGCAGCGGTTCGAGGATTTTCAGTTCCTCGGCGTCAGGCAGCGCGGTGGCGGCCATTTCGCTTTTGGGCCAGTAGCTGTTCTGACGCACGTAGAAGCCGCGCATCATCTGCTTGTTGGTCCACTCGAAATCCCACAACAGGCTGATCGCCTGACGCACCCGGCGATCCTGGAAAATCGGGTTTTGCAGGTTGAACACGAAGCCCTGCGCCGCCGTCGGTTTTTCCGGGGCGAGGATTGACTGTTGCAGGCGCCCATCGCGCAGCGCCGGGCTGTCGTAGCCGACCACATAACCGGAGGATGAAAACTCGCGGTTGTAGTCGAATGCGCCGGCCTGCAGCAGTTGGCGGGCGACGTCGGTGTCGCCGTAGAAATTCACCGTAAGGGTGTCGAAGTTGTACATCCCGCGACTGACCGGCAGGTCTTTGCCCCACCAGTTCGGGTCGCGCTCGAAACTGATGCTGCGCCCGGCGTCGACCTTGCTGACCCGGTACGGGCCGCTGCCCAGCGGGGGCTCGAAACCGCCGCCATTGGCGAAGTCGCGGGTTTTCCACCAGTGTTCGGGCACCACGCGCATCGTCGCCAGATCCAGCGCCAGCGTGCGATTCAGATTGTTCTTGAAGGTGAAACGCACCTGCTTTGGGCCTTCGATCAACACGTCCTGCACGTCGGCGTATTGCTGGCGATAACTCAGGCTGCCCTTGGTCATCAGCAGGTTGAAGGTGTAGCGCACGTCTTCGGCGGTGATCGGCGTGCCGTCGGCGAAGCGTGCCTTGGGGTTCAGGGTGAAACGCACCCAGAGTCCTGCGCGATCGCGCTCCATCTGCTGCGCGACCAGGCCGTAGACGGTGTAGGGCTCGTCCAGCGAACGGAACGCCAGCGGCGAATACACCCAATCGTTGACCTGCACCACGGAAATGCCCTGATCGGCATACGGGGTGATGTAGTTGTATTGGCCAATCTCCATCGACGCGCGGCTGAGTGAGCCACCCTTGGGCGCGTGGGGATCGACGAAATCGAAATGCTGAAAACCCGCCGGGTATTTCGGCGCTTCGCCGTACACCGTCATCGCATAGCTGCCGACGGCCAGCGCAGGTGCCGCGTTGCACAGCAGCGTGCTGCCGAGCAGCAGAGCGGCCATGTTGCGCATGAAAGTCATGAAGTCACTCCTTAATTCCTGAATGCACACAGATCAATCTGTGGGAAGGGGCTGCTCCCGAAGGCGATGGATCAGTGAAGGGGGTGTTGACTGACACATCGCCTTCGGGAGCAAGCCCCCTCCCACAGGGGAGACATCTGGTGTTTGCGGTTAGAAGTGGTAAGTCATGCGCGCGAACAGCGTGCGGCCCAGCGGGTCGGTGTAGCGGGGGTCATAGCCGCTCTGGAAGTTGTAAGCCTGGTTGGAGAACGGTGGGTTGCGGTCGAACATGTTTTTCATCCCCGCGTCCACGTCCAGCACCTTGTCGAAGGTGTAGCCGGCCGACAGATCCCACACCGAATACGACGCGACCCGCGCGTGGGTATCGCGGTCGTAGTCGTTGTAGCCGGTGGTGAAGCGGTTGGTCAGCGACGCCCGTGCCGCGCCGAAGGTCCAGCTGCCGGTCAGGTTGTGCTTCCAGCGCGCAACCACGCCGTCACCCTGGAAGTCGCCGACCTTGTCGGTGAACGGACCTTTGATGGTGCTCTGGAAGTCGTATTCGTCGACGTAGGTGCCCTGCAGCCCGAGACCGAACTGGCCGTACGGGGTATTCGGGAAACGATAATCGAGCGACACATCGATGCCGTTGGTTTCGACGATGCCCAGGTTGGCGTTGCCGGTGACGATGTAGTTGAGCGTGCCGTCGGCGTTGCGCACGAAGCGGTCGGAGTAGCTGCCGGCCTGATCAAACACGGTGGATTCCGGGAATGGCTGGATCTGATTGGAGATGTGAATCCACCAGAAATCCAGGCCCACGGAAAGGTTGCTCATTGGCTGATAAACGAAGCCCAGTGTCACGTTGCGTGCCTTCTCCGGGGCCAGATCCTCGTTGCCGCCGATCTGGTTGAGGAACTGCTGACCGCAATCGCGCCCGCCGTTGCCGCCCGGTTGCACCACGCCGCCGGTACACAGCACCGGATCGTTGTAGTAGCCCTGGGTGTACGTGATGCTGCGCGGTGAATACAGCTCGTAAAGCGACGGCGCACGGAAGCCTTCGCTGTACGCGCCACGCACCACCAGTTCTTTGAGCGGCTGGTAGCGGAACGAGTATTTCGGGTTGGTGGTGCTGCCGAAGTCGCTGTATTTGTCGTGGCGTACGGCGGCGGACAGTTCGAGGCTGTCGAGCACCGGTACGTTGATTTCCGCGTAGGCGGCTTTCACGCTGCGGTCGCCTTCGACGCTGCCGGCCGGGTCGATACCCAGGCTCTGAATGTCGCCGGCAAACTGCTCGAAGTCCTGATGGAATTTCTCTTTGCGGTACTCGCCGCCCAACGCCAGACCGGATGGACCGGCACCGAACCAGTCACCGATTTCGCGGCTGATCCGACCGTCGAAACCGGCGACCCGGCCAACAGCGGTGGAGTAGGCACCGTGGTAGGCAGCGTTGTCGATGTACTGCTGACCGGCAGCCGATTGCGGGCCGAACGGATTGAGCAGGCCGCTGGTCAGACCATCGATCATGGCTTGATCGCTGACATAACCGCTGGTGACGCTGGAAACGATTTTGTTCTGGTTGTACGAGGCGCCGACGTTGTAATCCCAGCCGCCGACCAGACCGTCGAAGCTCAGCAAGAAGCGCTGGCTGGTGTTCTGGTCTTTCGACTCACGCGGGCCGGCGGCGGTTTCGCGCCAGTTCACATCCACGGGTTGGGTGGGGTCGAGGGCGAACCCGGTGGGGCCTGGCGTGATGCCGTTGCCGGGGTAGTAGGGCGATGAGGCATCCAGGCTCAGGCCGGTCAGTGGCGCGGGACCGACCGCCGTGGCGTTGTTGTTGCGCGACCAGAAGTACTCGAGGTTGACGTTGTGGTCGTCCGCCAGTTTGCCGGTGGTCTTGCCGAAGAAAGATGTCTTCTCGGTTTGTGGCACCAGGTCGATGTATTCACGGGTGCTGAAGCGGCACACGCCATCGCGCGCCACCAGGTTAGGCCCGTTGCAATTGCTGCTGGCCAACGGGTTGGTGGCGTTGCCGTTCTGGCTGTAGTTGCCGGGGAACGCGGTGCCGGAGGTCTGATCCAGACCGCGCCCGGGCACATAGTCGCGGGCGAAGGAACGGTCATTGGCGTCGAGGTTCTGCTGCTTGTTGTAATTGAACACACCGAGCACGTTGAAGCGGTCTTCTTCCAGGTCACCGAAGCCCCAACTGGCGCTCATGTCCTTGGTCGCACCGCCGCCACTGTGGGTCGGGGTTTCGCCGCCGAGGGTGAGTTGGCCGTCAGTCAGGGATTTTTTGGTGATGAAGTTGATCACGCCGCCGATGGCGTCGGTGCCGTAGAGCGCCGAGGCGCCGTCGCGCAGCACTTCCACGCGCTCGATCGCGGCAAACGGGATCATGTTCAGGTCCACCGCGCCGCCGGCGGAGTTGGTGCCTGACAACGCGTTGTTGGCCAGGCGTCGACCGTTGAGCAGCACCAGGGTTTTGTTGGCGCCGATGCCACGCATGTCGGCGAACGAAGCGCCACCGGTGGCGGCGCCAACCGAGCCGGCGCTGTTGTTGATCGACTGGCTGCCGGTGATGCGCTGCACCAGTTCGGCGGTGGTGGTCACGCCCTGTTTGCGCAGCTCATCGGCCTTGAGAATAGTGATCGGTACCGCCGTTTCGGCATCGACCCGGCGAATCGCCGAACCGGTCACTTCGACCCGTTGCAGTTGCGTGGTCGGCGCAACGACCGCGGCGGCTGCCGGAACAGCCGCATTCTCGTCCTCGGCCGCTTGCACGGTCCCGGCGCCCATCCCCATGGCCACCAGATACAGCGGAACAAAACGGTGGCGAGAAATCGTGGCCACCAATGGTTTGAGCGTGAAGCGTGGAGTGTTCATCAGCATGGTTGTTTCCGACTTTATCAGACGTTATCGAATTGGCCTTGTGAGCCCCTCATTGCTCCGCTTTCGGTGATACCGCGTGCGGAAAACCACTTTCTTCAAGCAAGCCGATCCCCTCCGAAAGGCGCGTTGCGTTTTTCGGTCGGCGGGTTGCGACGGGATTCGATCAGCGGTATCGGGCGCGTTTCTCAAGGCGCGCCCGGCACCGCACTCAGTGGGTGGTCATCACCGATATTTTGCTGATGCCCGAGCGTTCGATGGACGCCATGGCCTTGGCCACCTGCCCATAGTTGACCGCGGAGTCGGCCTGAAGCTGAACGCGCACATCGGCATCCTTGGCCTTGACCTCCTTGAGGCTGGCCTCCAGGGATTCCGGGGCCAGTTCGGTCTTGGCCAGATAAAACTTGCCGTCCTGATCGACGCTGACCACCACTGGGTCTTTTTTCTCAGCGGGGGCGACGGCGTCGGTTTTTGGCAGGTTGACCTTGATCGCGTTGGTCATCAGCGGCGCGGTGACGATGAACACCACCAGCAACACGAGCATCACGTCCACCAGCGGCGTGACGTTCATTTCGCTGAGCACTTCATCGCTGTCTTGAGTGGAGAAGGACATCAGCTGGCCTCCCGCACGGCGGCTGTGGTTTTGCTGGCAATGGCCTGACGGTTGACGGAAAACGCACTGCGCGAGGCGAGGGCGTCGAAGTCATGGGCGAAGTCGTCCATGTCGGCCGAGGCGAGTTTGAGTCGACGCAGGAAGAAGTTGTAAATCAGCACTGCCGGCACGGCGACGGCGATCCCCACGCCCGTGGCGATCAATGCATGGCCGATAGGGCCGGCGACGGCTTCAAGGCTGGCCGAACCGGTCTCGCCGATGCTTTTCAGCGCTTCCATGATTCCCCATACGGTGCCGAACAGGCCAATGAAGGGCGCCGTGCTACCGATACTGGCGAGGATCGCCTGACCGTTTTCCAGCGAGCGGCGTTCTTTCTGGATCTGCTGGCGCAGGTTGCGTTCCAGGCGATCCGACCGGTTGATGGTGTGCGCCAGTTGCTGAGTGGTACGCGGCGATTCTTCGACCAACAACGCTTCGAACCCGCTGCTGGCGATGCGCGCCAGGGCGCCGGGGTATTGGCTGGCATGTTCGGCGGCGGTGAGCAGGTCCGGCGCGCCCCAGAAGGCTTTGCTGAACTGTTTGTTCTGCGTTTTCTGGCGCAGGTATTGCGCCGACTTGACCAGCAGGATCGCCCAACTGACCACGGAAAACAGCACCAGGCCCCAGAGCACACCGGGGACAATCATCGAAGACAAATCGTTCATGGTTACACCTCGCTTGCGTTATTCGGTTGTGCGTTGATTGAGCGTTCGGTTATTGCGGCAATTTGAAATCGATGGTCTGTGTGGCGAAGCCGTCTATCGGCGTGTCACCGCGCTTGGCTGGAATGAACTTCCAGTTCTTCACCGCGGCGACGGCGGCGTCATCCAGTTGCGGCTTGCCGCTGGACTTGGTCACCGTCACTGAGCCGGCGCGACCGCTGGCCAGCACCTGAATGCGCAGCACCACGCGGCCCTCCCAGTTACGCCGCAGCGCCAGGGACGGGTATTGCGGCGGTGGGTTGCCGAGGCTGGCAAGGCCGGAAATGGCGGCCGATTCCTTGACCGGGCCCGGCGCGGCGGCCGGAGCCGGTGGCTCACTCGGGGCGGCCGGGGCGGCTGGTTGCACCGGGGCGGGCGGAGCTTTTGGCGACTCGACTTTCTTCACCGGTTTGGGTTTTTGCACCGGTTTCGGTTTTTCGATGGGCTTGGGCTTCTCCACCGGTTTGGGGGGCGGCTTGACCGCGTCTTCGTCTTCCACCGGTTGCTCGGGTTCGGGTGGCGGTGGTGGCTCGGGCGTAGGCGGTGCCGGTGGCGTCGGGCTGGTCAGCTCGACGGTCATTTCCGGGATCTGCGGTGGCGTCGGCAGTGGCTCGGGTCGGCTCTGTTGAAGAAACCACCAGGCGCCGCCGTGTATCAATGCCGACACGGCAACCAGCAACACCATCTGCTGTTTGTTCAAACCGCCGGGTTGCGACGTGTTGGCTTTGAAGGCCGGCCTGCCCGAAGCCGGCGGGATCGGCGTTTCCCGTAACGGTCCCGGCAGGGTTCTGTGCTTTACCGCATCGTTCATTAAAGCTCCCTCGGGTGGATGAAGGGCAATAAGGTGCCGTCCGAACATTGGCGTCATGTTCGAGTGGGTGGGTGTAACTTTCTTTTGGGTGTGCGTAAGCCGATAGTTGAACTATCTATTGAACAAAGCTTGCGTACAGTTACCGGCGTGGCGCTATCGAGTTCGCATGTTCATCATCCATTCCCTGGTGTTCTTCTTTGTCGGTTTGGGCTGTTGTGCATCTTCGTATTTGCAACCGTTGTGCCAGATGTTGCTGAAATGTAGCGCGAGTATTTCATCGCTGTTACCCATGTCGCATTTATATAAGTTTTATGGGCGGCCGGGTTTTCTCCGGCGCATGAATCTCCACAACTCCGTATTCCGGGGCTTTTTTGCAGGCGAGTCAGACCGTGCGCTGTATCGCGCCGGTTGGCGAGATAGAGCTGTCGCGTTCTGGTCAGTCGGGGCACTTGATGGTGCGAGGCGGACTGATTTGGTGCGGGTCAATGTTTTAGCGGGTCACAGGCTATGTTCCTTGTTTTTGTTTAAATGAAGTCGATGTTTAAAGTGTTGCTTAGTTAAGGTTGGAAGAGCGCTTTTGGTGCATTTGAAGTGTTGTAAGTTATTGTTCGACAATCGGCTGCTGCAGCATTTAAGCATCGCAGGTACAGTCACTTCATGTGTTGTATTTAAAAAATAAATAACACGCCGCCGTCGGCGCGTAACTCCGCGCCGAACACAATGCGTGGTCGCTTGGGTCAGGTAATAAAGTAAATGTTGTGCCCGTCTGGACTGTTCAGGTGAACACGTCTTTGGGCCGATCGCGGTAAACGGGCAGTGACGCGGCAGAGTGATTGAAGACTCACGCGGTGAACTCCTTGTTGCCAGCTCGGATACGCGAACTTTTGGTTCGGTATCGCACCTTACAAGAACGCGGATAGCGTTCGATGATTGCTCTTGGTGCGGGATGGGCACCGTCAGCGCTGTTTTGCGAGGCTTGAATTCGCAAGTGGCGAGTGCATGGGAAAAGCGTGCCAATCAGGACACAAAGGCAAGAATATTTCTACATCAGGGCCGTGGGCATCTACCCTTGAGTCTGATGTGTTGGGTTGGCCTTGAGCAGGAGAGTGTATGTATCAACTCTACGGACACCGCAACTCAGGCGCAGCCGCCATCGAAGCGGCGCTGGAACTGTGCCAGATTGCTTATCGCTTCATTGATATCGAAGCCAGCGCCGAAGCCGCCGAGGCGTTGGCGCAACTCAATCCACTGAAACAGATCCCGACCCTGCAACTGCCCGATGGCCGTGCGATCACCGAGAGCGCGGCGATTCTGATTCATCTGGGCCTGACCTTTCCCAAGTCTGGATTGCTGCCCGCCAAGGCTGACGCTCGCGATCAGGCCATTCGCGGCCTGGTGTATATCGTCAGCAATTGCTACGCGGCGGTCGGAGTCGTTGACTACCCCGAGCGCTGGCTGGTGATGCCTGACGAAGCGGCGCGGCAGAATCTGATGGCTGGCGCCCGCGAGCGCTTGCACTGGAGTTGGGAAGTGTTCGCCGACCAGTTCTCCGCCGAGTTGTACCTGGACGACGAAATACCGGGAGCGCTGGATGTGTTGGCGGCAGTGGTGACGCGCTGGGCGGGCAGCCGCGAGCATTTGCGCCAGACGCGCCCGGGGTTTTATGCCTGGCTACAGCGCATTGATCGGCATCCGGTGCTGGCACCGGTGTTTGCCCGGCATTGGCCTTCCTGAACAGCGAGGGTCCAAAGTGGGAGCGGGCATTGTGTTGCATTGGAGATCACTCCCCGCGAATGTACTGCTCCAGCTGTTTGATCAGCTCGGCCTGTTCGGCAATCGCCTCTTTCACCAGGTCACCAATCGACAGCAGCCCGATCAGTTTGCCGTCTTGCACCACCGGCAAGTGACGCAGGCGTTTGTCGGACATGATGCTCAGGCACGTGTCGACAGTCTGGTGAGTGTCCACCGTGATCACCGGCGAGACCATGATGTCGCGCACGGGCGTGCCCACCGATGAGCGGCCATGCAGCACCAGTTTGCGCGCGTAATCGCGTTCACTGATGATGCCCAGCACCTCATCGTTCTCCACCACCAGCAAGGCGCCGACGTTTTTCTCGGCCATCTTCATCAGCGCTTCGAGCACCATGTGATCAGGTTTGATCTGGTGTACTTCCTGATTTTTCTGATCTTTGAGCTTGAGCAGTTGGGCGACGGTCTTCATGGCAGTTACTCAGGTGTTGTCGTTGTTATCCAAGCATCGTAGACACTGGCGCTCAGGGCAAGGTGGCAAAGCGGCAGATAGCACGCAAAAAACGTCATTTGACGGTTTTTTCAGCGTTTGTCGGACATTTATCACAAGGGCCATGCCGTGCAATGCCGCGTAGAATGCCCCAGTGTTTCAATTTCTGAGGTTGCAGTGGTGGATTTACAGCAGGGCTTCGTCCTGACCCGGCATTGGCGCGATACCCCGGCCGGCACCGAAGTCGAGTTCTGGCTGGCGACCGATGCCGGGCCGCGCCGTGTGCGCCTTCCTCATCAGCCGTCAGTCGCGTTTATCCCCGCCGAGCAGCGCGAAGCCGCCGAACGTTTGCTGCATGACGAAAAGAATGTGGAACTGCGCCCGCTGGCCCTGCAGGATTTCGAACATCGTCCGGTACTGGGTCTGTATTGCCAGCAGCACGGCCAGTTGATGCGCCTGGAAACGGCGCTCAACCGCGCCGGCGTCGATGTCTTCGAGGCCGATGTGCGCCCACCGGAACGCTTTCTGATGGAACGCTTCATCACCGCCCCGGTGTGGTTCAACGGCACGCCCGATGCTGACGGCACGCTGCTCAACGCCCACCTCAAACCCGCCCCCGAATACCGGCCGAAACTGCGCCTGGTCTCGCTGGACATCGAAACCACCGAAACCGGCGAGCTGTATTCCATCGCCCTGGAAGGCTGCGGCGAGCGTCAGGTGTACATGCTCGGCACGGCGAACGGTGACGCCAGCATCGTCGACTTCGACCTCCAGTACTGCGACTCGCGCACGGTCATCTTGAAAGAACTCAATGACTGGTTCGCCCGCCATGACCCCGACGCAATCATCGGCTGGAACGTGGTGCAGTTCGATCTGCGCATCCTTCACGAACACGCGCGACGCCTCGGCGTACCGCTGAAGCTCGGCCGGGGCGGCGAGGAAATGCAGTGGCGCGAGCACGGCAGCCGCCATCATTATTTCGCCTCGGCAGCGGGGCGGCTGATCATTGATGGCATCGAATCCCTGCGCTCGGCGACCTGGAGTTTTCCTTCGTTCAGCCTGGAAAACGTCGCTCAGACATTGCTCGGCGAAGGCAAGTCCATCGACAACCCGTACCAACGCATGGACGAAATCAACCGCATGTTCGCCGAGGACAAACCGGCGCTGGCCAAATACAACCTTAAAGACTGCGAACTGGTCACGCGGATTTTCGCCAAGACCCAACTGCTGACCTTCTTGCTGGAGCGCGCCAGCGTGACCGGCCTGCCGGCGGATCGCAGCGGCGGCTCGGTGGCGGCGTTCACGCATTTGTACATGCCGTTGATGCACCGCCAAGGGTTTGTGGCGCCGAACCTGGGCACCAATGCGCCGCAAGCCAGCCCTGGCGGTTTTGTCATGGAGTCGCAGCCGGGGCTGTATGAGTCGGTGCTGGTGCTCGACTACAAAAGCCTTTATCCCTCGATCATCCGCACGTTTCTGATTGACCCGGTGGGGCTGATCGAAGGCTTGCAACATCCTGACGACGCCGACTCGGTGCCGGGTTTTCGTGGCGCCCGTTTCTCGCGCACCCGGCATTGCCTGCCGGCCATCGTCTCGCGTGTGGCTGAGGGGCGTGAGACTGCCAAACGCGAGCACAACGCGCCGTTGTCGCAGGCACTGAAGATCATCATGAACGCCTTCTACGGCGTGCTCGGCTCCAGCGGTTGCCGGTTCTTCGATACGCGGCTGGCGTCGTCGATCACCCTGCGCGGCCATGAAATCATGCTGCGTACACGCAAGCTGATCGAAGACCAGGGCCACGCGGTGATCTATGGCGACACCGACTCCACGTTTGTCTGGCTGCGTCGCCCCCACGGGCAGGAAGAGGCGGCAAGCATCGGGCAAGCGCTGGTCAAGCATGTCAACGACTGGTGGCGCGAGCACGTGCGTGACGAATACGGGCTGCAAAGCGCCCTCGAATTGCAGTTCGAGGTTCACTACAAACGCTTCCTGATGCCGACCATTCGTGGCGCGGAGGAGGGCAGCAAGAAGCGCTACGCCGGCCTGGTGAGCCGTGCCGACGGCAGCGAAGAAATGGTCTACAAAGGCCTTGAAACCGTGCGCACCGACTGGTCGCCGCTGGCCCGGCAATTTCAGCAGGAACTCTACGAGCGCATCTTCCAGCGCAAGCCGTATCAGGATTATGTGCGCGACTACGTGCGTAAAACCCTGGCCGGCGAATTCGATGATCGACTGGTCTACCGCAAGCGCCTGCGCCGCACCCTCGACGATTACGAGCGCAACGTACCGCCCCATGTACGCGCCGCGCGGCTGGCCGACGATTACAACGCCCGGCACGGTCGGCCACGGCAATACCAGAACGGTGGCTGGATCAGTTACGTGATCACCCTGGCCGGGCCCGAACCGCTGGAAGTGCGCCGCGCCGCCATCGACTACGACCACTACATCAGCCGGCAACTGCAACCGGTGGCGGATGCGATTCTGCCGTTTGTCGACGACGATTTTTCAACCCTGATCGGGGGGCAACTGGGCCTGTTTTGAGTCCAGCAGTTGCAGCGTCCAGTCATCGAGGATGCCGTGGAAGTAGCGTTCCAGCGCCTGGTTGAACAGGCTGTCTTCAGCGGCGAACTGGGCAAACAGCGTCATCGAGGAGTGAAATTTCAAGTCATCGGGATGGCCGAAAATCTCCGCAATCGAACGCTGGCGCACATTCAGCACGAGCTGCGTACAACTACGCAGCCGCGCACCGAGCATCGGGTGCTCGAGATAAGCTCGCGCTTCTTCGGCGGTATCGATGGCGAAGCGCCGGGACATCTCACTGCCGCCCAAGCCTGCGAACTGCGGGAAGACAAACCACATCCAGTGGCTGCGCTTGCGGCCCTCAACGAGTTCGCGCTGGACCCGATCAAACACCGGGTCCTGGGCCTGGACGAAACGTTGCAGGTTGAACGGGTCGTTCTGATCTGTGCTTCTCATCGCAAAGCTCTCGCCGGTCGGCGGTGGCTCAGACCATGGCCAGCCGCTGCTTGCGCTTAGGCGCGTGAAACGCCTGGTCCAGCGCTGCCAGATCCCCGGCATCGAGTTGCAGTTGCGCCGCTTGTGCATTGAGTTGCACATGTTCCGGCCGCACCGCTTTAGGGATCGCTACCACGCCATCCTGACGCACAATCCACGCCAGCGAAACCTGCGCCGGGGTCACGTTGTGACGAGCGGCAATCTGCTTCAGTACCGGTTCTGCCAGCATCGCGCCGCCCTGACCGATCGGACAGTAGGCCATCAGCGGCATGTGTTGCTGTTGGCACCGGGGCAACAGGTCGAATTCGACGCCACGCGCTTGCAGGTTGTAGAGCACCTGATTGGTGGCGCACGCCGGATTGGCTAACTCTTGGAGGTCATCGACGTCAAAATTCGACACGCCCCAACGGCCGATCTTGCCGTCTTCGCGCAGGCGCTCGAAGGCTTCGACGGTTTCTTCCAGTGGATACTGGCCGCGCCAATGCAACAGATAGAGGTCGATGTAATCAGTGTCGAGCCGGCGCAGACTGCGCTCGCAGGCATGCGGAATGCCCTGGCGGCTGGCGTTGTGCGGGTAGACCTTGCTCACCAGAAACACCTGATCGCGAATACCGGCAATGGCTTCACCTACAACACTTTCGGCACCGCCCTCGGCATACATTTCGGCAGTGTCGATCAAGGTCATGCCCAGTTCAACGCCACTGCGCAGAGCCGCCACTTCATGCTTGTGTGCCGAGCGGTCTTCGCCCATGCGCCAGGTGCCCTGGCCAATCACCGGAACCTGCACGCCAGCCAATTCGAGGGTACGCATTCAAATCTCCTTTCTGAAAGGGTCGATACCTGTAGTGGGCAGCAGAATAGCCCAGCGGTTGCGTCCGGTTCCAGAAAGGAGAAGGGGGGATTACTTCGCGGAAAACTTCAATACCACGCTCTGCGTGTAGGCCTGCCCGGGATCCAGTCGCGTACTCGGGAAGTTCGCTTGGTTCGGCGAATCCGGGTAGTGCTGCGTCTCCAGGGTAAACGCGCCCCAATGCGGATAGACCTTGCCACCTTTGCCTTTGACCGTGCCGTCGAGGAAGTTGCTGGTGTAGAACTGCACGCCCGGTTCGCTGGTGAACAACTGCAAGTGCCGACCGGACTGCGCATCACTGACCTCAGCAGCGACTTTGCTCACGTCGCCCTGGGTATCCAGCGCCCAGTTGAAATCGAAGCCGCCCTGTTTGGGTTCCGCGAATTTGAGTTGCGGGTGATCAGCCTTGATGTGCGCTCCGATTGCCGTGGGCTGGGTGAAGTCCATCGGCGTGCCGGCCACTGGCGCCAGTTCGCCTGTCGGGATCAGCTTGGCGGTGACCGGGGTGTAATGGCTGGCATGCAGCGTCGCGACCTGCTTGAGGATGTCGCCATTGCCGGCGCCCGCGAGATTGAAGTAGCTGTGGTTGGTCAGGTTGAGTACGGTCGGTTTGTCGGTGCTGGCCTTGTAGTCGATGCGCAGTTCGTTGCTGTCGGTCAGGCGATAGGTCACTTCGGTGGTGAGGTTGCCGGGGAAGCCCATTTCACCGTCCGCCGACAGATAGGTGAGGGTCACGCCGACCGAATCCTTGTCTTTGGTTTCCTGCGCTTTCCAGACCTTCTTGTCGAAACCCTGAGGGCCGCCATGCAAGGCATTGGACTTGTCGTTTTGCGGCACTTGAAAGCGCTTGCCGTCGAGTTCAAACGCGCCGTCGGCCAGGCGATTGCCGAAGCGGCCGATGGTCGCGCCGAAGTAGGCGGTGCCTTTTTGGTAGCCCTGCACATCGTCGAAGCCCAGCACGACATCGTCGAATTTGCCGTGTTTGTCGGCCACCAACAGCGATTGCAGGGTCGCGCCGTAAGTGATGACGGTGGCTTGCATGCCATGGCTGTTGCGCAGGATGTATTGCTCGACGGGTGTACCGTCGTTGGTTTTGCCGAAGGCTTTATGTTCGGCGCTGAGGCCCGCCGCGTTGGCTGAGAGGGTGGCGATCATCAGGGACAGTCCGAGGCCGGAGAGCAGGTGACGGGATTGAAGCATGGTTGACCTTCCTTTTGTTGTTGTTTTCAGAATGTGGTAATAGTCATGCTATTTATGCTGCGAATGGGAATTTATAGCGGATTAAACGGTTATTGCAAAAGTAAAGTCGGACTAAATTGTTATCCATGTCGCGCCGAAGGTCAGGAAACGCTGCCGGTATTGCACTTTTTCGCAATCAGCGGCTCTATCCATGGCCAGGATGCGGTGACTCCCGCCGCACAGGAATGTGCCTGTTCGAGAACTCATGCCGAGAGCTTTTCACCCCATCGTCCATTTTTTTCGTCGCCCGTGCCTGTTGCTGGCCTGTCTGTCGTCGCTGTTAGTCAGCGGTTGCACGCATCAGGACGGCAATGGCTTCATCGCTCAGATTCGCAACGGTCAACCGCAGGAGTTTCTGCAGACCAGCGTCGACCGCATGGCCACTTTGGCGATGCGCGACAACCTCAACAGCCTTTATCGCCTGATGGGCAAGCTGTACCTGCGCAACCCGGACGAGCTGCGCAAATCCGGTTTCCTCAACATCAACATCGCCGTGAAACAGGTACGCCTGGCCATTGAGCAGCAACAACCGTTGCCGGTGCTGGGTGGCCGAAAAGATCTGGCAGCGCTCAGTTATGCGATGAGCCCTGAGTTTCTCGGCGACCGCGTCGGCGCGTTCATCTATGCCATTGGCAGCATGCTGGTCACCGCGCACAACAATCGGGTCGAGTTCTACATGACCGATGCGATCAACCCGACCTTCGTCCACAACGCGGCGCGCAACATCGAAAAGGCCACGTGGATTCTGTCCCAGCGCCAGAACAAGGAAGGCCAGCCACTGCTGTTCTCCAACGAAATTTCGGAGGAGGGCAGCAACCTGAGCTTTGCCACCGAGTTCGGCAAAATCGTGGCGCGCCTCGATTTGCTCACACAGATGCTCGACGAGCGCTATCGGCGTATCGGCCTGAATTACGCCCAGAGTCTGCTGTTCCTGAATTTTTTGCCGGTGCAATAAGTCGTGTCGGGTCGCGTGAAGGTCGGGCTATTTGTATACAATCCTTCGCCATGTTTGCCTCAAAAGGAGCTGCACCTGTCATGACCGACCCCGCAAGCGCCGACTTCACCTGCGTCGACCGCACCGCCCGTGCCGACAAATTGCCTTATGCCGCGTTGCTGGCATTCGCCATGACCGGCTTCATTGCCATCCTCACCGAAACCCTGCCGGCTGGGTTATTGCCGCAAATCGGCGCCGGGCTGAACGTCAGTGAAGTGCTCGCCGGGCAACTGGTGACGCTGTATGCGCTGGGCTCGATTGTCGCGGCGATTCCGCTCACCGTCGCCACGCGCGGCTGGCCACGACGGCGGGTGCTGTTGATGACGGTGGGTGGGTTTTTGGTGTTCAACACCATCACCACCTTCTCCAGCCATTACGGGCTGACCCTGGCTTCGCGCTTTCTCGCCGGAATGGCGGCGGGGCTGTCGTGGGGGATCATGGCCGGTTACGCGCGCGGGATCGTGCCGGTGCAGCAACAGGGGCGGGCGCTGGCGATTGCCATGCTCGGCACGCCGGTGGCCTTGTCGCTGGGCACGCCGGCGGGCACCTGGCTGGGAAATCTGATTGGCTGGCGCGCCTCGTTCGGGATCATGTCGGCGCTGGCACTGGTGCTGGCGGCGTGGATCGTCATCGCCGTGCCGGACCGTCCGGGGCAGGTCAGTGCCGAACGCCTGCCTTTGCTCCAATCCCTGCGCCTGCCGGGGGTGCGGCCGGTGCTGTTCGTGGTGCTGACATGGATGCTGGGGCACAACATTCTCTACACCTACATCTCGCCGTTTCTGATGCAGGCCGGCCTAGCCGAGCGGGTTGATCTGGTGCTGTTGGTGTTTGGCCTGTGTTCGCTGGGGGGGATCTGGATCATCGGCCTGCTGGTGGATCGCTGGCTGCGCTGGCTGACGCTGATCAGCCTGGCGGTGTTTGCCGTGACGGCGCTGGTGTTGGCCATCGCATCCCCGTCGCAGTGGCTGATTTACGCCTGCATGGCCGTGTGGGGCCTGTCGTTTGGTGGCTCGGCGACGTTGTTGCTGACGGCAGCGGCGGATTCGGCCGGCGATCATGTTGACGTGGTGCAAGCGATGCTCACCACCTCATGGAACATAGCGATTGCCGGTGGCGGATTGTTTGGCGGATTGCTGCTGGATCGGGCAGGGGCGATGTCGTTCCCATGGGCATTGCTGATCCTTTCGCTGATCGCATTGGCCACGGTGTGGATCAACAGCCATCACAGTTTCAAACCGGGTCGGCGGGTGCATTGATCTTTTAATCACCCCATCACCCTGTGGAAGCGGTGTAGCTGAAAGGCATAACGATAGACCGCATCGATATAGGTGGTTATAAGAAAAATCGCTATGCTGCGGCCATATTTTCCTGTCGTTTTTCTGGACGTCTTCATGGAATTGGCAAGTTTCGGCCTGGTGATCGCCGGGTTGGTGGTGGGTTTTATCGTCGGCATGACCGGTGTCGGCGGCGGTTCCTTGATGACCCCGATTCTGCTGTGGTTCGGCATCAACCCGGCGACGGCGGTGGGCACGGACCTGCTGTACGCGGCCATCACCAAATCCAGCGGCGTCCTCGTTCACAAAAAGAACAAGAACATCGACTGGGCCATCACCGGTTGGCTGACCCTGGGCAGCGTGCCGGCGGTGGTGTTGACCTTGTGGTTCCTCAGCACCTTGCACACCGCGCCGGATGCGATGAACGCCATCATCAAACAAGCCTTGGGTTTTGTGTTGTTCGCCACGGCACTGGCGATTTTCTTCAAGAAGCGCTTGCTGGATTTCGCCCATAAACGTGCCGGCGGCAACTACAACCCGAGCGGCTCGCGGCTGAATGTGATGACCGTGATCACCGGTTTGATCCTCGGCACCATGGTCGCCCTGACCTCGATCGGCGCCGGCGCCCTGGGCACTGTCGCGCTGTTTATCCTCTACCCACTGCTGCCGACCCGCCGTCTGGTCGGCACCGAAATCGCCCACGCCGTGCCGCTGACCCTCGTCGCAGGCCTAGGCCACGCGAGCATGGGCAACATGGATTGGGGCGTGCTGGGCTTTTTGCTGGTGGGTTCGCTGCCGGGCATCTGGCTTGGCAGCCACCTGACCGGACGCATCTCCGATGAAGTCTTGCGCCCGTGCCTGGCGACGATGCTGTTGCTGATCGGTTACAAACTGGCTTTTTGATCCTTGATATGAGCGAAACCAGCCTGCATTGCGATGGCCGCATCGCCATTACTGTCGAACCCCGCGAAATGCGCATGAGCCATTGGCTGTATGCGCCGCTTGTGGTTGATCAGCAGCGTCAGCAGGTGTTGCTGGATCTGAGCGACAGCTTATGGGATCTGATCGGCACGGCGGACGAGACAGCCAGTGGCATCGACTTGCTCCTGCGCAAATATCCCGGTGATCAGCCCTCCGTGACGTTGAGTATTGATATCGACCGTGGCGTGCTCAAACTTGCCGATTGCCCGGTCGATGCGACGCAACTGCTGGCCGCTCTCGACACAGCGCTCTGCTGAACGGAGTTCAAGGCCCCGCCTGGAGACGGTTTGCATGCGGTTGACCTCCATTTCGTGGGCAGTACCGCCACCCTGACGCGCGCCTGAACGGTAATCAAATCGTCGTCACGATTGCGCCCGTGCGGTTGCGCAATGCCGGTCCTGACCTAAGCTTCTGACAAGGCGAAACATATTTGCCAGACACACCCGGAACAATCGCCACGATGCGCAATCAGTAGAGCGTGGATATCAAAAGGAGATGCGCATGCTCATCAGGTCACTGACCCTGACACTCTTGCTGGCGATTGCCGGCCCCTTGTTCGCCGCTGACAACGATTCGCCGATTGCCGCAGACATGGGGCGCGCCCGGCCGCTGATCGTGATCGCAAAAAGCACCGTCGACCCGGTGTGGGTGAGCCTGAAAAAGTCGCTTGAGGACCCTGCCAACAAAAAAGGCGTCGCCGACCGCAACATCAAGGTTTACACCATCCTCAACATGTCAGGCCAACTTGACGGCAAGGACATGGGCCAGCAAGACACCATGGCGCTGCTGCGCTCGCTGAAGCTGGGTGCCGGGGCCTATCCGAAAGTGTTCCTGGTGGGCAAGGACGGCGAAACCAAGCTTTCGGCGTCGGGGGATGAGGCGAAATCGGTGGACCTGAAGAAGATCTTCGAGACTATCGACGCCATGCCAATGGCTGAGAAGGAAGCGGCCGCCGCAGCCGCCCAAGCGCCGGCCGCCAGCGAGCCTGAACCGGCCAAAGGTGCGAAAGGTGCCAAGCCAAGCAAGCCAGTCAAACCGAGTAAGCCGCCGCAAATGCCGGATGATTGATGGCATGGCCTGAATCAAAAAAATGGGCGACCTCAGCAGGTCGCCCATTTTTTATTGCATGCCTTTTACACAAAACGTTGTGGCGAGGGGATTTATCCCCTTGCTACAGGTTTTGCATCATTCAGTCAGCGCACTGAAAATCTCATGCGCAATCTTCACCCGTTCCGCATTCGGGTAATTCTTGTTCGCTAGGATCACGATGCCCAGCTCCTTCGACGGCACAAACGCCACATACGCGCCAAAACCACCGGTCGCGCCGGTTTTGTTGTAGAGCACATTGGCCGGTTCAGGCTGTGGCGGGGTCAGCCATTTGACCTTGTGCGCCTCCATCGCCATCGGCGTCGAGTTGCCGTTCTGCAATTGAGCCAGGCTGATCGGGTAGGCATAACGCTCCCAGCCCAGGCCTTGGGTCATGTCGCCAACGGTGTAGTAACCGGTATGGGTCGCGGCGATGGCTTTTTGCAGCGGCGCTTCAAGGCTGGCCGGTTTCAGGTTGGCCTCGACATAGCGCAGCATGTCCGCCGCACTGGTTTTGATGCCGTAGGCTTCGGAATCCAGTGCGCCCGGGCTGACCCGAACCGGTTGGTCTTTCTTGTCGTAACCCTGAGCGTAGAGCTTGGCTTCGGATGCCGGCACTTGGATGTAGGTGTGCTTGAGGCCCATTTGCGGTAGCAGGGTTTCACTCATGGCCTGATCAAACGGCTGGCCCAGACTTTTCGCCGTCAGATAACCGAACAACCCAAGGCTTGGATTGGAATACAGGCGATGGCTGCCCGCCGGATAATCCGGTTTCCACTGTTGGTAGTAGCCGAGCATCTTGTCAGCCGAGTCCGAATCGTTGGGGAATTGCAGCGGCAACCCGCCACCGCTGTAAGTGCCCAGTTGCAACACGTTGATGTTGTCGAAAGCGCTGCCTTTCAACTCCGGCCAAAGCTTGCTGGCCTTGGTCGACAGATCCAGTTTGCCCGTGGCCTGCGCGTAACCGGCGAGTGTCGCAGTGAAGGTTTTGCTCACCGATCCGACTTCGAACAGGGTGTTTTCGCTGACCTTCTGCCCGGTGTCTTTGGCGGCGACGCCGTAGTTAAAGTAATGCGCTTTGCCGTTGATGGTGAGGGCAACGGCCAGACCGGGGATGTTCTGCTGCTGCATGACGGGCGTGACGGCACCTTTGACCAGTGCTTGCAGTTGTTCGTCGGTTTGCGGCGCGGCCAGGCAGGCCGTGGCGCCAAAGAAAAGGCCGAAAGTACTGTAGGAAAAGAGTTTGGTCGAGTTGATTGAACGCATAAATGATCCACTCTCCGTGAGTGTTGATTGTTGTATCCCGCTACACTGCGGGCGATTTCCCGTCGGGCTACTGATAAGCGCCGCCAATTTAGGCACACCGAAGGCAATCGACAAACGACGAAATTTCGCATGAGCCATTAGAAAAATTTGGGGTAGGGCATGATTCGACCGCAATTGCCGCTCAACGCGTTACGCGCTTTCGAGGCTTCAGCACGTCATTTGAGCTTCACCCGCGCGGCTGTGGAACTGTGCGTGACCCAAGCGGCCGTCAGTCATCAGGTCAAAAGCCTTGAGGCGCAGCTTAATGTAACCCTGTTCAAACGCCTGCCTCGTGGGCTGATGCTGACCAGTGAAGGCGAAACCTTGTTGCCGGTGTTGAGCACCTCGTTCGATCACATTGCGCAGATTCTGGAACGTCTTGCCGGGGGGCAATATCGCGAAGTGTTGACCGTCGGCGCGGTGGGGACGTTCGCTGTGGGCTGGCTGTTGCCGAGGCTGGCGGACTTTCGGGCGAAACATCCGCTCATAGATTTACGGCTGTCGACGAACAACAATCGCGTGGACGTCGCTGCCGAAGGGCTGGATTACGCAGTCCGGTTTGGCGCCGGGGCGTGGCACGGTATTGAGGCGGCCCGCTTGCTCGATGCGCCGCTGTCGGTGTTGTGTGTGCCGGAAATCGCCCGACAATTGCATGCGCCGGGGGATCTCTTGCAGCAGACGTTACTGCGTTCCTACCGAACGGATGAATGGTCGGAATGGTTTCAAACGGCGGGTCTGGCGACTCAGGCGGCGCCGCCGCAGAGCATTGTGTTCGATTCGTCCCTGGCGATGATGGAAGCGGCGTTGCAGGGCTGTGGGGTGGCGTTGGCGCCGCCCCTGATGTTCGCCCGGCAATTGGCGGCAGAGGCGATTTGTCAGCCGTTTGCGATCGAGATCACCACGGGGAGTTATTGGCTGACGCGATTGCAATCACGACCAGAGACCGCGGCGATGCTGGCGTTCAAGGACTGGTTGCTACAACTCTCAGGTCAGCCCTGAACCCTTGAGGGCTTGCTCGCTCCCACCTTTGGCGTGAGGCGGGCTTGAAAATCAGCGCAGCAGACACGGCCGCTTGTTATCGAATGTCCATCCCGGAATCAGGAACTGCATGGCCACGCTGTCATCCCGCGCACCCAGGCCCATGCCTCTATAGCGTTCGTGGGCCTTGGCCACTTGATCCATGTCCAGTTCCACACCCAGCCCGGGTTTCTTCGGCACCTGCACGCAGCCGTCGACAATCTGTAGCGGTGCCTTGGTCAGTCGCTGGCCGTCCTGCCAGATCCAGTGGGTGTCGATGGCGGTGATTTCACCCGGTGCTGCCGCCGCCACATGGGTGAACATGGCCAGCGAAATATCAAAGTGATTGTTGGAGTGCGAGCCCCAGGTCAGGCCCCACTCATGGCACATCTGCGCCACGCGTACCGAGCCTTGCATGGTCCAGAAATGCGGGTCAGCCAACGGGATGTCGACCGATTGCAACTGGATCGCATGGCCCATCTCGCGCCAGTCGGTGGCAATCATGTTGGTGGCGGTTTTAAGCCCGGTGGCGCGGCGAAACTCGGCCATCACTTCCCGGCCCGAATAGCCATTTTCCGCTCCGCACGGGTCTTCGGCATAGGCCAGAACGTGATGCTGATCGCGGCACAAACGGATCGCTTCCTTGAGCGACCACGCACCGTTCGGGTCAAGGGTGATCCGTGCCTCGGGGAAGCGCTCGGCCAGCGCTGTCACCGCTTCTATTTCCGCGTCACCGCTGAGCACACCGCCCTTGAGTTTGAAGTCCTTGAAGCCGTATCTGGCATGGGCCGCTTCGGCCAGACGCACCACCGATTCAGCAGTCATGGCCTTCTCGTGACGCACACGGAACCAGTCGTTATCGGCGTCCGGTTCGCTGCGATAGGCAAGGTCGGTTTCGTGCTGATCGCCGACGTAGAACAGGTAGCCGAGCATCTTCACTTCTTCACGTTGCTGACCTTCGCCGAGCAGCGCTGCGACCGGTACGTCGAGGTGTTGGCCGAGCAGGTCGAGCAGGGCGGCTTCCAGGCCGGTGACCGCGTGGATGGTGATGCGCAGGTCGAAAGTTTGCAGGCCCCGGCCGCCGGCATCGCGGTCGGCAAAGGTCTGGCGCACCTGATTGAGGATCTTCTGATACGTACCGATAGGGCTGCCGATCACCAGGCTGCGCGCGTCTTCCAGTGTCTGGCGAATGCGTTCGCCACCGGGTACTTCGCCCACGCCGGTGTGGCCGGCGTTGTCTTTGAGAATGACGATGTTGCGGGTGAAAAACGGCCCATGGGCGCCGCTCAGGTTGAGCAGCATGCTGTCGTGGCCGGCCACCGGGATGACTTGCATATCAGTGATGACCGGGGCTTTGGCGGTGTCGTTTACGTTCATTGTTTTATCCTTGAAAACAGAAAGTCAGGCGTGCTTCGGCGTGGTATCGGCCACGGCGGCAACACTGGCGGGTTTCGCTGAGGTGCGGGCGAAGAACACGATGATCGCGGCGATGATCGAGGTCGCGGCCAACCCATAGAGGCCGCCCTGAATCGAGCCGGTGTGTTGTTCCAGCAGGCCGAACGTGGTCGGCGCGACGAAGCCGCCGAGGTTGCCCACTGAATTGATCAGCGCAATCACCGGCGCGGCAATCCGCGCATCCAGATAGGCCTGGGGAATCGGCCAGAAGAGGGACGAGGCGGATTTGAAACCCAGCGCTGCAAAACAGATCGCGACGAAGGCGAAGACCGGCCCGCCGGTGGTGGACATGAACATCCCCGCCGCAGCGATCAACAGTGCCGTGGCAACCCATGCCTGCTGGTGCTTCCACTTGGCGCAGAGGGACGCGAAGGCATACATGCCGACAATCGACAGCAGCCACGGAATCGAGTTGAACAGCCCGACCTGGAGGTCGCTCATCTCGCCCATTTTCTTGATGATGCTCGGCAACCAGAAAGTCGCGGCGTAGATCGTCAGTTGAATGAAGAAGTAGATCAGGCAGAACAGAATGATCTGCCGGTCCTTGAGCAGTGTGCCCATCGATGGACGCAGGGGCGTGGCCGCTTCGCGGGCCTTCTGTTCGTCGTCAATGGCGGTGACCAATGCGTCCTGCTCGGCGCGGGTCAGCCATTTGGCGTCATGGGGCTTGGCGTCGAGCCAGAACCAGACGAACACGCACAGGCACACCGAAAACATCCCCTCAATGAAGTACATCCATTGCCAGCCGTGCATGCCCAGCCCGTTGATTTGCAGGAGCAGACCGGACAGCGGGCCGGAGATCAGCGAGGCGAGCGCCGAACCGCTGAGGAAGATCGCAATCGCTTTGCCGCGTTCGACACCCGGTAGCCAGCGGGTGAAGTAGTAGATCACCCCGGGAAAGAACCCGGCCTCAGCCACGCCGAGCAAAAAACGCAAAATGTAGAAATGGGTTTCGGTCTGGATGAATGCCATGCCGGCGGCGACCAGGCCCCAGGTGAGCATGATCCGGGTCAGCCAGATTCGCGCGCCGACTTTCTGCAGCAGCATGTTGGAGGGGACTTCGAACAGCGCATAGCCGATGAAAAACAGGCCGGCGCCGAAGCCGTAAGCGGCGGCACCAATGCCCAGGTCGTGCTCCATGTGGGCGCGGACAAATCCGATGTTCACCCGGTCAATATAATTGACGATGAACATGATCACGAAGAGCGGCAGGACGTGGCGTTTGACTTTCGAGATGGCGGACGAAAGCGTTGAGTCGACGCTTTCGCTCATCCCCGAGACGGAGGTTTTCACTTGGTTTGCTCCCACTGATTATTTTTATGCGGGTAGGGCTGGGTACGACGTTGTTGATAGACATCATACAACTACGATTTTTTGTCCTACAAGTGGGCAGGGATGATTTTATTGCTCTGGATGACGGGGTTTTTATGCTTTTCTGGATTTTAACCCTGTTTTTGTTACTTTTTTTGCAGTGGCGATTTCATGGGGACGCGATCAAAATTGCGTGAAGTCGATAGCGAACCCGGCAGATTATTAATAGATATTGAGTGTTGTCATACAAGTTGGTGGGTTTTTCAGCGCTAGAATCAATCCCGTCATACGCCTGTGCAGTGCTACGATCCGCCCGTCCGCTCACTGGAACCGACCATGCAAGAAGACCTCGACGCCCCTACCCGCAAACGTGCGCACAACCTGGCCCATGATCTGGTGGAGAAGCTCACCCAGAGCATCCTGCACGGACAAATGTCGCCCGGCGACAAGCTGCCATCGGAGAACGCCATCGTTCAGGAACATGGTGTGAGTCGCACGGTGGTGCGCGAGGCGATCTCCAGATTGCAGGCCTCGGGATGGGTCGAAACGCGCCACGGCATTGGTACGTTCGTGATCGAGCGTGCGCCGGAGCAGGGATTGCGGCTCAATGTCGACACGGCACTCGGTGTGCGCAGCATGCTTGAGTTGCGCATGGGGCTGGAATCGCAAGCGGCGGCATTGGCGGCGCAACGGCGTACCGAGCAGCAGTTGCTGCAGATGCGCAAAGCGCTGGATGACTATCAGCGCCAACTCGCCAATAACGACAGTTGTGTCGAGGCCGACCGGCGCTTTCACCTGCTGATCGCCGAGGCCACTGGCAATGTCTGCTTCAGTGAGATCATGCAGCACTTGGGCAGCGCGATGATTCCGCGTCATCGACTGAATGCGGCCGAGCGTGGGGCGGCGGATCTGAGCAAACTCGGGCAGTTGGCGAATCTGGAGCACGAGGCAATTCTGAACGCGATCAAGCGTCAGGATGCGGACGCTGCGCGTGCCGCGATGTGGCTGCACCTGACCAATAGCCGGGATCGGTTTTGCGCGCAGGGTTGATTGGCGCAGGCTGCGGGCCTCTTCGCGAGCAAGCCCACAGGGATTCTTGCAAGGCATAGAGGCCGTGTGGGAGCGGGCTTGCTCGCGAAGGCGGCCTCAGCCTCAATTCACATCGCGCATCAACAACCCAAAGTGCAAGTCCACCGTATCCGGAATCGGCACATACACCGTGTGCCCATCCCCCGGAGCGACCTCGATCGCCTGCCCTTTGAGGTTTTGCAGTTCATGCAGATCAAAATGAAAATTGCCCTTGGGCGTCATCAGTTCCAGATGATCACCCAGAGCGAAACGGTTCTTCACCTTGACCTGCGCCAGACGATCACGCCGCTCGCCGGTCAACTCCCCAACAAACTGCTGACGCTGCGACACCGAACTGCCGTTCTGATAATTCTGGTATTCGTCATGCACATGCCGGCGCAGGAAACCTTCGGTGTAGCCGCGCTGGGCCAGTGACTCCAGATCGGTCATCAGGCTGCGATCGAACTCACGGCCGGCCACTGCATCGTCAATTGCCCGGCGATATACCTGGGTGGTGCGGGCGCAATAGAAGTGCGATTTGGTTCGGCCTTCGATCTTCAATGAATGCACGCCCATGCGTGTCAGGCGCTCGACGTGCTGCACCGCGCGCAGGTCCTTGGCATTCATGATGTAAGTGCCGTGCTCGTCTTCGAAAGCGGGCATCAACTCATCCGGACGGTTGGCTTCCTGCAACAGGAACACTTGATCGGTCGGGGTGCCAATGCCCAGCGTCGGTTCGGGCTGGAAGGTCTGCACGATCTCGCCGAGCTGATTCTCGGAGGCCTCTTGCGCCGAATATTTCCAGCGGCAAGCGTTGGTGCAAGTGCCCTGATTGGCGTCGCGTTTGTTCATGTAACCCGACAGCAGGCAACGGCCGGAATAAGCCATGCACAGCGCGCCGTGAACGAAAACTTCCAGCTCCATGCCGGGCACTTGCTCGCGAATCTCGCCAATTTCCTCCAGCGACAATTCCCGCGAGAGGATGATCCGGCTCAGCCCCTGCTGTTGCCAGAACTCAACGCTCGCCCAGTTCACGGTGTTGGCCTGTACCGACAAGTGAATCGGCATCTGCGGGAAATGCCGACGCACCAGCATGATCAGCCCGGGGTCAGACATGATCAGTGCGTCCGGTGCCATTTCAATCACCGGCGCCAGGTCCTTGAGAAAGGTCTTGAGCTTGGCGTTGTGCGGCGCGATGTTGACCACCACGTAGAAGCGCTTGCCCTGTGCCTGAGCCTCACGAATGCCCAGCGCCAGATTGGCGTGGTCGAACTCGTTGTTGCGCACGCGCAGGCTGTAGCGCGGTTGGCCGGCATACACCGCATCGGCGCCGTAGGCGAAGGCGTAACGCATGTTTTTCAGGGTGCCGGCGGGAGCGAGCAGTTCCGGGGTGGTGAGGTCTGGCATCAGGGGCATGGCGGCATCGGTCGCAAAAGCGCGGCAGGGTAATGCGGATGAAATCGGGGTTTGTTGATCTGGATCTATGTTTGGAGCTGTGAGGCTGCGCAGGCACCGCAGCGAGGCGCCATGAATAAAGATGGCACTCGCGCACGCCCCGGCTGACTAAGGTTTGGGGCGTGCATGACGCCTGACTGACATGGACCGGACATGAACGTAAAAAGTCTTCAATTCAAATCCCTGACGGCGCTGTTGGTGCTGGTCACGGTGGCCTTTATCTGGATTCTGCTGCCGTTTTATGGCGCGGTGTTCTGGGCGGTGATCCTGGGCATTCTGTTTGCGCCGATGCAACGCAAGTTGCAGGGGAAATTCGGCTGGCAGCGCAATGTCACCTCGCTGTGTACGTTGAGCATCTGTCTGGTGATCGCGATTCTGCCGGTGATCATCCTCAGTGTGTTGCTGGTGCAGGAAGGCGCGACGCTTTACAAGAATATCGAAAGCGGCGAGCTGGACATCGCGGCCTATCTGGCGCAGTTCAAACACAGCCTGCCGCAATACTTTCAGCATCTGCTCGACCGCTTTGGCATGGGTGAACTCAATGCCCTGCGCGAAAAAATCGTCAAAGCGGCGATGCAGGGCAGTCAGGTACTGGCGACCCAGGCCTTCAGTTTTGGCCAGGGCACGTTCGAGTTCGTGGTGAGTTTCTTCGTCATGCTGTACTTGCTGTTTTTCTTTCTGCGTGACGGCGCGGAGCTGGTGCGCAAGGTACGCATTGCGATTCCGCTGGAAGAGCATCAAAAGCGTCGTTTGCAACTGAAGTTCAACCGGGTCGTGCGGGCCACGGTAAAGGGCAATCTGGTCGTCGCGATCACGCAAGGCGCGTTGGGCGGAGCGATTTTCTGGTTTCTCGACATACCCAGCGCGTTGCTGTGGGCGGTGTTGATGGCGTTTCTATCGCTGTTGCCGGCGGTGGGAGCGGGGATTGTCTGGGCGCCGGTGGCGGTTTATTTCTTGCTCAGCGGGATGATCTGGCAGGGCGTGGTGCTGGGGTTATTCGGGGTGTTTGTGATCGGTCTGGTCGACAACGTGCTGCGGCCGGTCCTGGTGGGCAAGGACACTCGCATGCCGGACTACTTGATCCTGATTTCGACGCTGGGCGGTCTGGCAGTTTTCGGTCTGAACGGGTTTGTGATCGGGCCGTTGATTGCAGCGCTGTTCATGTCGAGCTGGGCGCTGTTCGTCGAGACCAAGCCCAAGGTGCAGCTACCCTAGGCTTGAAACGGGTTGCTGGCGATCTGTTGCGACAAGGCCTGCGCCGCTGGCAAGGATGTCAGTGGGCCGCTGATCGGCTCGCCGTCGCGCACCAGATACCAACAGGCGAGCAAGCCCGACTCTCTGAGTGGTGCGGGAACGGCGCTGCCGATGACCGACATGATTTGAACCTGAGCCATGACTGAAACCTCCATCAAACGATGGGGCCACCTTAGGCATTCGTGGTTCTCAGGGACAATCAACGCTTTTGATAGTGGACATTGATAACAGTGAGGGCTGCTTCAGTCGACAACCTGGTCGAGCATGTGCACCACTTCGCGCTCATTGAGCAGCCCCTTGTGCACAAGGTTCTCGGCCAGCAGCGAAAGAAACTTGGCGCAGCGGTGGCCTTCCAGGTGCTTGAGTTCGGTCAGCGCGCTGTACACCTTGCTTGAGGTGCACAGGCCGACGACGCGGTGCGGGTTTTGTGTAGGCATACAATCGTCCTTGTTGTTATCAACCTGTTGTTTACGGACGGATTCAGATTGCGGTTCCGTCATGACAAAAAGATGACCGTTTTATGGGGGCGCCCATGACGGTCAAGTCAATCATGCCGACTTTAGCTGTTGAAGCTGTCCTCACAGCGACCTTGGCGAGATTTTTTCAGACGCGGGCGACCGACGGTCATAAAAAAGCCCCGCTATAAAAGCAGGGCTCTGTGTATCGATTACCAGCGTGGGCCGCCGTAGTAGCCATGGGGCCGACCGTAGTAGCCGCGTGGCGGGCCGTAATAAACGGGGGCCGGCTGGACGTAAACCGGTTGCTGCACATAAACCGGCGCTGGCTGGTAGTAGACCGGTGGAGGCGGCTGTTGCACATAGACCGGTTGGGGTTGAACGTAAACCGGCTGTTGCTGCACGTACACCGGCCGGTCCTGGTTGATCAGCGCCGAACCGATGATGGCCGAGCCGACGATCGCGCCAAACACCGCCGGGCCTTGCCAGCCATGGCCATGACCGGCTTCTGCCTGGCCTGTTACAGCGAGTGCACCGATCAGTAAGGCCACAATGGAGAGTTTACGAATCATGATAATTCCTCGGTTCTTCAACCCGGCTCCCTGGCCTGCAATAGGTCCATGGATGTCGCGGGGATACATCTAAGACAGCGAAATTTTTAAAATCAGCACAGCCGTTGGGTAAATTTTGTGTAAGGTCTGTACCGATTTCTTTACCGGCTCATCCAGGCCCGGTGCAGGCAAGCGATATGATCATTCAGAACCCGATGGAATGGCTAATCCCGTCCATCCGAAAGTGCGTTTGAAGGAGAAGTTTCATGCAGATGAACCCGAACAAAGACACCCAGCTGTGCATGTCCCTGTCCGGACGCCCAGGTAATTTCGGTCTGCGGTTTCATAATCATTTGTATGAGCAACTGGGCCTGAACTTCTACTACAAGGCGTTCAGCAGCCAGGACCTGGCCGGCGCTGTCGGCGGGATTCGCGCCTTGGGCATTCGTGGCTGTGGCGTATCGATGCCGTTCAAGGAAGCCTGCATCGAGTTGGTCGATGAGCTGGATGCCTCGGCGCAAGCGATTCAGTCGATCAATACTGTCGTCAACACTAATGGCCATCTCAAGGCCTACAACACCGATTACATCGCCATCGCGCAGTTGCTGGAAACCCACGCGGTGCCCAAGGATTCGACTTTCGCCCTGCGCGGCAGCGGCGGTATGGCCAAGGCAGTGGCCAGTGCCTTGCGCGACGGTGGTTATAAAAACGGCTTGATCGTGGCGCGCAATGAGCGTGCCGGACGTGCGCTGGCAGACTCGCTGGGTTATCGCTGGCAGGCTGAACTGGGGGATGAGCGTGCGCAGATGCTGATCAACGTGACGCCGGTCGGCATGGACGGCGGCCCTGAGGCGGGGCAACTGGCGTTTGAGCCTGAGGTGATCAAGGCGGCCGACACGGTGTTTGATGTGGTGGCCATTCCTTCGCAAACGCCGCTGATCATGCGCGGCCGCGCGCAAGGGAAGCGGGTCATTACCGGGCTGGAAGTGATAGCGATCCAGGCGCTGGAGCAGTTTGTGTTGTACACCGGGGTGCGGCCGACCGAAGAGCAGTTTCAGGCGGCGGCATTCGCCCGTAGCTGATCCTGAAGTCTGTGTTGGTTCAGCGGGCTTCTTCACGAGCAAGCCCGCTCCCAAAGGGGGATGGTGTTTATTCGAGGCGGGCCAGGCGCTCTTCCAGTGCCGCAATCCGCGCCTCAAGCTCTTCGATCCGTTCGATCGAAACCCCGCCGCTGGCGCGCTCCCCGGGATTTTGCCGCGCCGCCAGAATCGCCTCGATATCCGCCGGATCGCCCAGCGCATGGCTATAGCGGTCTTCGCGCTGCCCAGCCTGGCGCGCAATCAACACCGCCAGCCCGCGAGCGATCAAGCGCTCAAGCTGATGCACCACTTGCTCGGCATCTTCGAAATCATGCATGCGCCCACTGCGTGTCAGCAGTTCGTTAACGGTCTGCGGGCCGCGCAGAAACATCAGCCCGGTCAGCGCCACCTGCGCCGGCACCAACTCCAGCGCTTTGTCGACCTTGTGCTCCCAGCGGTCGGCGCGGCTACCCATGACCAGTTTGGCGAAGCCGCGACCTTCCAGTGCACGCAGGCTCTGGCCCACCAGGCCCTGAGTCAGGTTCATCACCGGTTCGCGACTGGTTTTCTGATTACACGCGGTCACCAGCGCATTGAGGGTCAGCGGATAGGTTTCCGGACTGGTGGCCTGTTTTTCGATCAATGATCCCAGGATGCGGATTTCCGTGGCAGTGAGCCGTGGTTCGTCGAAGCTGGATTCTGGTTCTGTGGACATCGCGCGTTCCCTCTGCAGTCGAAGGCGCCTAGCCTAATCCTTGCCAAACAAAAGGCAAGCCGTGTGATCATCAAGCATGGCTATAATCGCCTCCACGTTCCACCCAGCCACCACATGAGATTGCCATGACCATTTCCCTGTACGCCGCATCCGTCCCGGTTTTTCAACAAATGCTCAACGCCCTGAGCGATGTCCTGAAAAAGGCTGAAGCCCACGCCGCCGAGAAAAACATCGACCCGAACGCCTTCCTGCAGGCTCGTCTGTACCCGGACATGTTCCCGCTGGTGCGTCAGGTGCAGATCGCGGTTGATTTCGCCAAAGGCGTTTCGTCGCGTCTGGCCGAAGTCGAGATTCCGAAATACGACGACAGCGAAACCACCTTCGCTGAGCTGCAAGCCTTGATCGCCAAGGTTCTGGCCTTTATCGGCGAGATCAAGCCTGAGCAGATCAATGGCCAGGAAGGCATTGAAATCGTCACCCGTCCGGGCACACCGAAAGAGAAGCGCTTCAGCGGCCAGGCTTATCTGCTGACCTACGGTCTGCCGCAGTTCTTCTTCCATGTCACCACCACCTACGCCTTGCTGCGTCACAACGGTGTTGAAGTGGGTAAACGCGATTACATGGGCGCGTTCTAAACCACCCGGCAACAAAAAGCCCGCCAAGGTTTACGCCTTGGCGGGCTTTTCATTTCTCTTATGGAAGCGGTTATGCGGTGCGTTGGGCTCTCTCTTCTTCGCCCAAGCAGGCCGCTGCGGTAAACAGCACATCGGTGGAGGAGTTCAGCGCGGTCTCGGCCGAATCCTGCAACACACCAATGATGAAACCGACCGCAACCACTTGCATGGCGATCTCGCTCGGGATGCCGAACAGGCTGCACGCCAGCGGAATCAGCAGCAGCGAGCCACCGGCAACGCCCGACGCGCCGCACGCGCAGACCGCCGCGACCAAACTGAGCAGGATGGCGGTTGGAATGTCCACCGCGATACCCAGCGTGTGCACGGCAGCAAGCGCCAGCACGGTAATAGTGGTCGCCGCCCCCGCCATGTTGATGGTGGCCCCCAGCGGGATCGACACCGAGTAAGTGTCTTCATGCAGACCCAGACGCTTGCTCAATTCCAGGTTGACCGGAATGTTCGCCGCCGAGCTGCGGGTGAAGAACGCCGTGATACCGCTTTCGCGCAGGCACTTGAGGGTCAACGGATAAGGGTTGCGGCGCAACTTCCAGAACACGATCAGCGGGTTCATCACCAGCGCCACGAACAGCATGCAGCCGAGCAATACCGCCAGCAGGTGCGCATAACCGACCAGTGCATCAAAACCCGACGTGGCGAGTGTCGACGCGACCAGGCCAAAAATGCCCAGCGGGGCGAAGCGAATCACCACGCGCACGATCACGGTCACACCGTTGGACAGATCGCCCAACACTTGGCGGGTGGTCTCGCCGGCATGGCGAATGGCAACGCCCATACCGATGGCCCAGGCCAGAATGCCGATGAAGTTAGCGTTCATCAGTGCATGAATCGGGTTGTCGACCGCGCTCAGCAACAGACTTTGCAACACTTCGGTGATGCCGCCCGGTGCGGTCACTGCGACGTTGTCCGTGGACAGCACCAGGTTCGATGGGAACATCATGCTGGCAACCACGGCGACCGCTGCCGCACTGAACGTACCCAGCAGATACATGAACAGAATTGGACGGATGTGGGTTTCCTGACCGTGCTTGTGGTTGGCAATCGAGGCCATTACCAGCACGAACACCAGAATCGGTGCCACGGCCTTCAGCGCCGAAACAAAGACCTTGCCGATGAAGGCCGTGGATTTCGCGGCTTCGGGCGCGACCAGCGCCAAGGCGATACCTGCGATCAGGCCGATGACAATTTGTGTGACCAGGCTCAGTTTGCTTAAGCGTTGCAAGAAAGAAGGGGATGAAGCATTCATAGCGGCATCTCTGATTTTTTATAGGGTGCAGGGTTGCGTGAATGCGCTGGCGAAACAGGGCAGGCCAGCGTCACGAACCGAAAGTGTTGACGCGATTTCAACGCCATTAAACTGTTCGCTGAACAGGGTGTACGTTTTGCAGGGCGCGGACTTTACCACAGCGTAGGCCTTATCCTTCAGGCATGTGACGATCTGCCACCCGATTCGCCGGCAAGATCGACAGGTTTGTGCAAGTCAGTCTGGAAACACTCTGTTAAGATTCTCCTTCCTCTTTTTCAAGTTCTGCCAGCGGGCCTTTTGGTCATCGCTGGTGTCGTCGTTTCGTTGGAGTTTCCCATGCTGTTGCCCATCCTTCTGTTGTCCGCCGCTGGCTTCACGGTGCTGACCACAGAGTTCGTCATCGTTGGCCTGTTGCCGGCGATTGCCCGAGACCTTGCGGTCACCATCCCGCAGGCCGGTCTGCTGGTGACGCTATTCGCTTTTACCGTGGCAATGTTCGGCCCATTCTTGACCGCGTATTTCGCCCGCTTTGAACGCCGCAAGCTGTTCATCACCATCCTGATCATGTTTGGCCTGGCCAATACCGTTGCTGCATTGGCGCCGAATATCTGGGTGATGGCGGTTGCGCGGCTGATCCCGGCGCTGGGTTTGCCAGTGTTCTGGGCGTTGGCCAGTGAAACCGCAGTGGACATCGTCGGTCCGGACTACGCCGGCCGCGCCATCGCCAAGATCGGCTTCGGCATCGTCTGCGCCACGGTGTTTGGCATTCCTGTCGGCACATTGATTTCCGATGCTTTCGGCTGGCGCAGTGCCTTCGGTATTCTCGCGGTGATCGCGTTTGCCAAGGCGTTGCTGCTGTTTGTATATCTGCCGAAAACCAGTCTGCACCAGCATCAGGTCAGCTTCCGCTCGCAGTTCAAAATCCTGCGCAGCCCTTTGATGATCGGCCACATTGTGCTGTCGATTCTGGTGTTTAGCGGCATGTTTACCGCTTACACCTATCTGGCAGACATCCTTGAGCGCCTGGCCGGTTTCAACGGCACGGTGGTCGGCTGGTGCCTGATGGGCTTCGGCGCGGTCGGTCTGATCGGCAACTCGCTGGGCGGACGTGCGGTGGATCGGCATCCGCTGGGGGCGTCGGTGTTGTTCTGTGCGTTCATGATTGCCGGCATGGTGTCGCTGGTGCCAAACATTCATTCGCCGCTGGGGTTGGCAGTGGCGATGGGGATTTGGGGCGTGACCCAAGCGGCGTTGTTCCTGGTCAGCCATGTGCGCCTGATGAAAGCCGCACCACAAGCACCGGCCTTTGCCGCTTCGCTGAATATTGCCGGGGCTAACCTTGGCATCGGCCTTGGCGCCATGATCGGTGGACGGGTGATCGACAGCGCGGGGCTGGGCTTCCTTGGCTTCGCCGCTGCCGGGTTCATTCTGCTGTCGGTATTGCTCGCCATGGTATTGATGACGCTCAAGCCGCGCGAAGTCTGCGCTGAACTCTCATAACGCGGTAAACAACTCGCGTCGGGCACCTTCGGCAATCGCAACGATGCCGGGGTGCTTGATCTTGCGCTCCACTGATATGGCATAGAACGACTCGGTCACCGCGTCGGTTTGGCCGATCAACTCAACGCCATACTGGCGCTTCACTTCTTCGGCAATCACGCTCGGGCCGATAAAAATCCCGCTGCCGGATTGGCCGAATGCCTGCATCAAGGCACTGTCATCGAACTCGCCGACGATTTTCGGCTGGATCTGCTGCTCGGCAAACCAGCGCTGCAAACGGCTGCGCACCACGGTTTCTGCGCCGGGAATCAGCAGCGGTGCGCCATGCAGGCTGCGTGGGAAATCCTGCCCATAGCGTGCCACCAGTTCGGCGGTGGCGAAGAAACTGATCCCGCATTCGCCGAGTTTCTGGCTGTAGCCCTTGATATCGAGGTGTGGTGGCATCGGGCTGTCGGAGATCACCAGATCCAGACGCTGGATGGCCAGATCTGCCAGCAGGCGTTCGAGTTTGTCCTCGCGACAGGTGATGCGTAGCGGCTCGCTCAACTCCATGGTTGGCGCGATCAGACGATAGACGATGGATTTGGGCACCACGTCGGCCACGCCGACGCGGAACAGAATCTGCTGCTCGTTGGGTTGCGCGCGCAGCATCAGCTCCAGTTCCCCGCCGAGCTGAAACATCTGCTCGGCGTAGGGCAGGGCTTGGCGCCCGGCTTCGGTGAGTTCAAGTTGCCGCCCCACGCGCTTGAACAAATCGACGCCGTAGGTGTGTTCGAGCAGGGAGATCTGCCCGCTGATGGTCTGTGGGGTCAGGTTCAGTTGCTCGCAGGCACGCACAATGCTGCCGGTCTTGGCCACGACCCAGAAGTAATGCAGTTGTCGATAGTTGAGCATGAGGGTCTACAGTTCGTGAAAATCGAAGTATAGCCGCTAAAAATACGAATTTTCCTGAAGTGTCTCCCTCCCTAGAATGCCCAGCCATTGAGGGCCGGTGTGTGGCCCTGTCTGTTGATTGGGAGGAAACCTCATGAAATACGCATTTCCTGTGCTGATGTTTACGTCTTTACTGGTGCTGGCTGGTTGCGATCAGGCCGAGAAAAGCGCCCAACAGTTAATGGGTAAAGCCGCCGAAAGCGCCAAGCAGGCGATCGACGATACCCACAAAGCCGCCGAGCAAGCGCTCAGCGAAGCCACGGGCGGGTTGATCGAGAAAAAAGAAGCACCGGAAAAAGATACGCAAACATCTGAATCTTCCTCAAAGACTATCTAAACCGTCTTACAACGAGTCAGGACTGACCCATGGAATATCTGTTGGAACTCGCCGCCAGCCCCGCTGCCTGGGTTGCTTTGGCCACACTGGTGGTCATGGAGATCGTGCTCGGCATCGATAACCTGATCTTTATCTCGATTCTGACCAACAAGTTGCCCGAGCAGCACCGCCAGAAGGCGCGCCGCATCGGCATCGGCATGGCGTTGATTCTGCGCCTGGCGCTGTTGAGCACCATCGCCTTCATCGTGCAGTTGACCGAACCTGTGATCGAAATCCTCGGCCAGGCGTTCTCCTGGAAGGACATGATCCTGATCGCCGGCGGTCTGTTCCTGGTCTGGAAGGCTACGACCGAGATTCACCACAGCATGGATCCGGCGCCGGAAGACCCGAAATCGGCCTCCTCGACGGTGACCCTGGGCTTTGCAGCGGCAATCGGGCAGATCCTGATGCTCGACATGGTGTTCTCGATCGACAGCATCATTACGGCGGTCGGCATGACCGAACACTTGCCAATCATGATCATCGCGGTCGTGGTCTCGGTGCTGGTGATGCTGTTTGCGGCTGAGCCGCTGGCCAGGTTCATCAACGACAACCCAACGGTGGTGATGCTGGCCCTGGGCTTCCTGATCATGATCGGCATGACGCTGATCGCCGAAGGCTTCGGCGCCCACGTACCGAAAGGCTATGTGTATGCGGCCATGGCGTTCTCGGCGGCGATTGAGGTGCTGAACATGATGTCCCGTCGAGCACGGCAGAAGAAGTTGGCTGAGCAGGTGTAATCGTCAAGTTGTAAAAAAGCCATCTGAACTCCCAGAGTCCAGGCGGCTTTTTTTTGTTCGCAGTTCTACCGACAGTCAGTGTGCAGTCGCAGGTTGCGCGCGGTGCTTGCCCGGTTTCTCGATCGGTGCGGGTTGGGCGGGGTGATGATGGTGGCGTCGGGAAACACGCAACACGCCCCACAGCATGGCGGTAGCAACGGCCAGCCAGCCGGCAATCAACATTACGATAGTCATGGTCAGGCTCATGAGTGCCTCCTCTTTGCCCTGGCTCGGGCACACGCTTCTCTCAAATCGCTCTATGTCAGTGACAGTCTAGTCAATGGGGTGTTTCAAGCTATTGACCAAAGGTCGGTGGCGACCAATCAGTTTGCTCTATGCAATCGTTGAGTCTGCGGTTTAAGGCTATACCGCAGCTTTGTGCCGCCCTATGATCGCAGGCACTGCCGGAACACGATGACCGGCGTCTTGAACAGAGAGTGATGATGGTGCAGGTATTTTCTCGAATTCGCGCGGCGCTGCTGGTGGCTGGTTGCGCAGCCGTACTGGCCGGGTGCGCAGGTAGTGTGGCACCCGAGGTGAAGCGTCTGCCCGAACGGGTTGAGCTCAGTGGTACGTTCTATCGCGGCGACGCCAATCAGTCCGGGCCGCAAGTGTTGGCCAGCCTGTTGTCACAGCAAGGCATCGTGATCACCCCGGGTCTGTTGGCAAAACCGCTGCACCTGCCGGGCGCCGAAGATAAATTGCAGCAGAACATGCAGAAGCTTGCACGGGAATATGGCTTGGTCGTCTATCCGCTGGACCGCAATCTGCCAGCACTGCTGACGCAGGTTGCTGCGGGCTATCCGGTGATGGTGCGCTTCAGCGAAGGTTCAGCGTTTTGGGCGCAACCGCGCTATGCCATTCTTTCCGGCTACGACCGCAATAAACAGAAAGTGCTGCTGCGCGCGGGCATGAACCGTCGCGAAATCATGAGCTTCAGCGCTTTTGAATCGGCATTCGAAAAGTCCGGTGGCTGGGCCATCTTGATTCAAAAGCCTTCGCAGATTCCGGTGGCGGTGGATCGTCAGCGCTGGCTCAAGGCCGCCGATGAGTTGTCACAGGCCGGTCAGGAGCCGGAAGCCGCGCAGGCGCGCAAGGCATTGGCGGCGCACTGAGTTCCGTTCGTCATCTGCCGGGCACGACTGCGCCCGGCCAGCCTCTTACGGTTATAGCCCGGTTTTACGGGTGAATCAGGAGGCAACATGACAGATTCCCCATCCCCGAAAGGCCCGCATTCTTCTGAGCATTCTTCAGGTAACGATCTGGGGTTCGATCCGGACTCGCCGGATCTCGAAGATCCGCAAGTCGACCCCATTGGCCCTGCAAAGGCGCCCAAAGATGTGAAGCCTGGCGAAGACGACACCAAACCGGCCAAGCCCTACGATCCGTTAGCCGATCTCAAACCTTGATGCGAGGTGCGTATGAGTACCGATTCAAGCTTCGATGACCAAAAGCCCGACAGTGTGCCGACCACGCCTGAGCAGGAAGTGGACCCGGTGCTGGATTCTGAGAGCCCGCTGCGTGATCCGTTGGCGCGACCCAATGTACTTACGCCGCAGCCTGCGCGGGATCCGAGTGCCGGTGACGGGATTCCTGATGACGACGAGATGCCGCTGCCTAACGACTGATGTGCAGATGAGAAAAAGCCCCGAAATTTCGGGGCTTTTCCTTATGGCGCGAATTACTTGGAGGCTTCGACCACGCCGCTCTGGCGCGCCTTGAGGTTTTTGTCGGCTTTGTACTGTTGAGCCGCTGCTGGAACGCTGGCGCTCCTGCCGGTTTCCACCCAACTGCGGATGCGGCTGGCATCGGCAAAATGGGTGTATTTACCAAACGCGTCGAGAATCACCAGCGCGACCGGGCGGTTGCCCATTTTCGTTACCAGTACCAGGCAATGACCGGCAGGATTGGTGAAGCCGGTTTTGGTGATCTTGATGTCCCAGTCGGCCTTATTGACCAAGTGATCGGTATTGCGAAAGCCCAGTGTGTAATTGGGTTTACGGAAAGAGACGGTCTTTTCCTTGGTGGTGGTGAGTTCGCTGAGGACCGGGTACTTGCTGGCGGCTACCAGCAACTTGCTCAAGTCACGGGCAGTCGACACGTTGCGCTCAGACAAGCCGGTCGGCTCGACGAAGTGCGTATTGGTCATGCCCAGCGCCTTGGCCTTGGCGTTCATCGCCGCGATAAAGGCTGCGTAACCGCCCGGGTAGTGATGCGCGAGGCTGGCGGCCGCACGGTTTTCCGAAGACATCAGAGCAATCAACAGCATCTCGCGGCGCGGCAGTTCACTCTTGAGTTTGACTCGGGAGAACACGCCCTTCATTTCCGGCGTATTGCTGATATCGACATTGATCCATTCGTCCATGTTCTGTCGGGCTTCAACCACCACCAGGCCAGTCATCAGCTTGCTGACGGAAGCGATCGGCACAATCACGTCAGGGTTGCTGGAATAAATGACTTTTTTGGTCTGCATATCCATGAGCAGGGCGCTACCGGAGGCGATTTTCAATTGCGAAGCGTCACGGGGGGCAGCGATGGTTTGCGCGGCATTGATCGATGGCGTGATGAATGTGCCTGTAAAAGCAAAAAACAGGCTCAGAATCGAAAGACGAATTTTCACGCGGGCGAACTCATAAAGGTTGGATATTCCGTTAGTTTGTAACGGGTTATTTCTTAAAAGCGTCGCATTTTAGGAGTATGGCTGAATAACTGTCGATGGTTGTTTGAGTGGCCTGAAAATCTTGTGAAAAGGCCTGTAGAAATAGGGTTTTCCGGCGAACGGTTACAGCTTTTTCTCAGGCACGAAAAACCCCGCACGCGGCGGGGTTCTCGGGGGTATTGCCAGCGCGTGAAAAAAACCACTCAGGCGTGCAGGGTTTCCGCTGCGTATAGGGTGTTTTCCAGCAGGCAGGCACGGGTCATCGGGCCGACGCCGCCCGGTACCGGCGTGATCCAGCCGGCGCGGGGCAGGGCGGTTTCGTAGACAACGTCACCGACCAGTTTGCCGTCGTCCTGACGGTTGATCCCGACATCGATCACGATCGCGCCTTCCTTGATCCACTCGCCTTTGACCAGGCCCGGCTTGCCGGCAGCCACAACGACCAGATCGGCACGACCGACGTGCTCGGCCAGATCCTTGGTGAAGCGATGGGTCACGGTCACGGTGCAGCCAGCCAGTAACAGCTCCATCGCCATCGGACGACCGACGATGTTTGAAGCGCCGACCACAACTGCGTCCAGTCCGTAAAGATCAACGCCTGTGCTTTCCAGCAAAGTGATGATGCCTTTAGGGGTGCACGGACGCAGCAGAGGGATGCGTTGGGCCAGACGCCCGACGTTATAAGGATGGAAGCCGTCGACGTCTTTGTCCGGGCGAATGCGCTCCAGCAGTTTGGAGGCATCCAGATGCTCGGGCAGCGGCAGTTGCAACAGAATGCCGTCGATTGCCGGGTCGTCGTTGAGGCGATCAATCAGATCGGTCAACGCTTCTTGCGTGGTTTCAGAGGGCAGGTCGTAGGCTTGAGAGAGGAAGCCGACCTCTTCACAGTCTTTACGCTTGTGCGAGACATAAACCTGAGAGGCAGGATCGCTGCCGACCAGGATCACCGCGAGGCCGGGAGTGCGCAGGCCTTGCTGGCGACGCTCGGCAACTCGTTGGGCGATCTGCTGGCGCAGGCTGGCGGCGATCGATTTGCCGTCGATTAGTTGTGCAGTCATTGCGCGTGATTAACCATCGAGAGGGGAAAAAATGAGAACGCATTCTCGCATGTCGAGCGGTGAGGGCAAAGGCGCTTGGTCAGCAAATTCCTCTAACTCCTTTAATTAAATGAATTTTTTTTAAAAAGGATTTGACGACCTTTCGGGCGCTCTATACTATTCGTCGCACTTGTCGGGCACAGCCTAGCACTGGTTAAGAAGGTGAAGCGGAATCAAGGTTCTGTGATACTGGAAAGCACTTAGTTTGTAGTCCTTTAAGAGTACAGATTAATAAGGCGCCCGTAGCTCAGCTGGATAGAGCATCCGCCTTCTAAGCGGATGGTCGCAGGTTCGAGTCCTGCCGGGTGCGCCATTAGGCAGCTTTGGCACAAGTAACGCGATATGGTGGGCGTAGCTCAGTTGGTAGAGCACGGGATTGTGACTCCCGTTGTCGTGGGTTCGATCCCCATCGTCCACCCCATATTTCGAAAGGCGCCAGATGTAACAGTCTGGCGCCTTTGCTTTAAAGCTTGATCCGCGGATGTGGTGGAATTGGTAGACACACTGGATTTAGGTTCCAGCGCCGCGAGGCGTAAGAGTTCGAGTCTCTTCATCCGCACCAATTAAAGCTTCATTCATGTCTTCGGGCAGGTGAGGTTCAACAAAGAAGTTGTTTGGCTTTTTTGTTACGCAATATGGTGGGCGTAGCTCAGTTGGTAGAGCACGGGATTGTGACTCCCGTTGTCGTGGGTTCGATCCCCATCGTCCACCCCATATTTCGAAAGGCGCCAGATTTAACAGTCTGGCGCCTTTTTTGTTTTAGCGATTTGAAGACTTGGCGATTGCCGGCTTCGATTCGCAGGAGTGGGGCGTTTCGTCGTGTTTATGTTGCTCGATGATTCTGTGCTGCTCGCCGGGCTTGCTTGCAGGGTCGGCCGTCAGGGCGTGATTGGCGGTCTCTTCTATATATAGAAGAGATCGGCGCAGAGCCCTGGCGTGATTGGTTGTATTCGCCTGTGGGGCGCCACGCATTCGTGCAACGGTCCCTATAAATTGCCTGCTGTTTTTTTACCCGTTTTCAGTAGGGTGACTTCTTGAGTTTGACCCACTAGAATGCATGCCCTTGATTCTGGGGTCGGAAACGGCCGGCTAACGTCTGTGCAACGAGGAATATCCATGCAAGTTTCTGTTGAAAATACTACTGCTCTTGAGCGCCGCATGAGCGTCACCGTGCCGGCTGAGCGCATTGAGAGCCAGGTCAACAAGCGTCTGCAGCAGACTGCCCAAAAGGCCAAGATTGCTGGCTTCCGTCCAGGCAAAGTGCCAATGAGCGAAATCAAGCGCCGTTTCGGTGCTGACGCTCGCCAGGAAGCTGTTGGTGATGTCATCCAGTCCTCCTTCTATGAAGCTGTGGTTGAGCAGAAGCTGAACCCGGCTGGTTCGCCTTCGATCGAGCCTAAATCGCTCGAAGCGGGCAAGGATCTGGAATACGTTGCTGTATTCGAAGTGTTCCCTGAGTTCACCGTTGCCGGTTTCGAAGGCATCACCGTTGAGCGCCTGAGCGCTGACGTGGCTGACGCTGACCTGGACAAAATGCTCGACATCCTGCGCAAGCAGAACACCCGTTTTGAAGTGGCTGATCGTGCTGCCCAGAACGAAGACCAACTGAACATCGATTTCGTTGGCAAGGTCGATGGCGAAGTGTTTGCAGGTGGCTCCGCCAAAGGTACTCAGCTGGTTCTGGGTTCCGGTCGTATGATCCCGGGCTTCGAAGAAGGCCTGGTGGGCGCTAAGGCGGGCGAAGAGCGCGTTCTGAACCTGACCTTCCCTGAGGACTATCAGAACCTGGATCTGGCGGGTAAAACCGCTGAGTTCACCGTGACGGTCAACACTGTTTCCGAGCCAAAGCTGCCTGAGTTGAACGAAGAGTTCTTCGCTCAATTCGGTATCAAGGAAAGCGGCATCGACGGCTTCCGCACCGAAGTTCGCAAGAACATGGAGCGTGAACTGCGTCAGGCGATCAAATCCAAGGTGAAAAATCAGGTAATGGACGGCCTGCTGGCCACCAACCCGATCGAAGTGCCTAAGGCCCTGCTGTCCAACGAAGTTGATCGTCTGCGCGTGCAGGCTGTTCAGCAGTTCGGTGGCAACATCAAGCCTGACCAACTGCCGGCCGAGCTGTTCGAAGAGCAAGCCAAGCGTCGCGTAGTGCTGGGTCTGATCGTGGCTGAAGTGGTCAAGCAGTTCGACCTCAAGCCTGACGATGCCCGTGTTCGTGAAATGATTCAGGAAATGGCTTCGGCGTACCAGGAGCCTGAGCAGGTCGTGTCGTGGTACTACAAGAACGACCAACAACTGAACGAGGTTCGTTCGGTTGTGCTGGAAGAACAAGTTGTGGATACTGTTCTGCAGAAAGCTAGCGTGACCGACAAATCGGTCTCTTACGAAGAAGCGGTCAAGCCGGTAGAAGCTCCAACAGCCGACTGATTGTTTTTGCGTTAAGAAGTGCACACCATAAGCCAGCTCTCGAGCTGGCTTATGCGTATTCAAGACATAACTATTTGGGAGTGACTGCAGAGCATGTTCCGTAATTCGTATATTCAGCAGAACTCTGATATCCAGGCCGCAGGCGGCCTGGTCCCGATGGTTGTCGAGCAATCTGCTCGTGGCGAACGCGCCTATGACATCTACTCGCGCCTGCTCAAGGAGCGAGTGATCTTTCTGGTTGGTCCGGTAGAGGACTACATGGCCAATCTGATCTGTGCGCAACTGCTGTTCCTTGAAGCGGAAAACCCGGACAAGGACATCCATCTCTATATCAACTCCCCGGGCGGTTCGGTGACAGCGGGCATGTCGATTTACGACACCATGCAGTTCATCAAACCCAACGTATCGACCACTTGCATCGGTCAGGCGTGCAGCATGGGCGCGTTCTTGTTGACCGCCGGTGCTCCAGGCAAGCGTTTCTGCCTGCCGAACTCGCGCGTGATGATTCACCAGCCACTGGGTGGTTTCCAGGGTCAGGCATCGGATATCGAAATCCATGCCAAGGAAATCCTCTTTATTCGCGAGCGCCTGAACACGCTGATGGCCAAGCACAGCGGTCGTACCCTTGAAGAAATCGAGCGCGATACCAATCGCGATAACTTCATGAGTGCAGAAGCTGCGAAGGAATACGGCTTGATCGATGAAGTGATCAACCAGCGCCCAGCTTAAAATAAGCAGCTCAAAATAGGCTTGGTCGGCGCGTCTGATCAGCGGCGGGCTTGAAAAAGCCCGCAATAGCCTTCATCTTGTGTTGCAAGCCTATCGGATTTGGATCGAACGAATGACTGACACCCGCAACGGCGAGGACAACGGCAAGCTGCTCTATTGCTCCTTCTGTGGCAAAAGCCAGCATGAAGTACGCAAATTGATTGCCGGCCCCTCGGTCTTTATCTGCGACGAGTGCGTCGACCTGTGCAATGACATCATCCGCGAGGAGGTGCAGGAAGCCCAGGCCGAAAGCAGCGCGCATAAATTGCCTTCGCCTAAAGAAATCAGCGGCATCCTTGATCAATACGTCATTGGTCAAGAGCGTGCGAAGAAGGTTCTGGCCGTAGCGGTGTACAACCACTACAAGCGTCTGAACCAGCGTGACAAAAAGGCTGACGACGTCGAGCTCGGCAAGAGCAACATCCTGCTGATCGGCCCGACAGGCTCTGGTAAAACCCTGCTGGCCGAAACACTGGCCCGCTTGCTGAACGTTCCGTTCACCATCGCTGACGCAACCACCCTCACCGAGGCTGGTTATGTCGGTGAAGATGTCGAGAACATCATTCAGAAGCTGCTGCAGAAGTGTGATTACGACGTAGAGAAGGCCCAGATGGGTATTGTCTACATCGACGAAATCGACAAGATATCCCGCAAGTCCGACAACCCGTCGATCACCCGGGACGTTTCCGGTGAAGGCGTGCAGCAGGCCTTGCTCAAGTTGATCGAAGGCACGGTCGCTTCCGTACCGCCGCAAGGTGGCCGCAAGCATCCGCAGCAGGAATTCCTGCAGGTCGACACCCGTAACATTCTGTTCATCTGCGGTGGTGCGTTCTCGGGCCTCGAGAAGGTCATCCAGAACCGTTCCACCAAAGGCGGCATCGGTTTCAACGCAGAAGTTCGCAGCAAGGAAGAAGGCAAGAAAGTCGGTGAGTCCCTGCGAGAAGTCGAGCCTGACGATCTGGTCAAGTTCGGTCTGATCCCGGAATTCGTCGGTCGTCTGCCAGTCCTTGCGACACTGGACGAGCTGGACGAGGCTGCGCTGATGCAGATCCTCACCGAGCCGAAAAACGCTCTGACCAAGCAGTATGCGAAGCTGTTCGAGATGGAAGGCGTGGATCTGGAGTTCCGCTCCGACGCGCTGAAATCGGTCGCCAAACGTGCCCTGGAACGTAAAACCGGTGCCCGTGGCCTGCGTTCGATTCTCGAAGGTGTGCTGCTCGATACGATGTACGAAATCCCCTCGCAGTCCGAGGTGAGCAAAGTCGTCATCGATGAGAGTGTGATCGAAGGCAAGTCCAAGCCACTGTATATCTACGAGAACAGTGAGCCAACTGCCAAGGCAGCACCGGACGCTTAAGCGTCTACGCTGCCGGAACAAAGAAGGGGCCTTCGGGCCTCTTTTTTTTATGTCGTTTTTTACATCCGCTTTGCGCTTGTTTTTTTTCAAGGCAGCCCCCATCTTGGTTTCAAGCTTAATTCCATCTGATTACGGCCATATGGCCGCCGTAGAGGCGAAATCATGAAGACAACCATCGAATTGCCTCTCCTGCCATTGCGTGATGTCGTCGTGTATCCGCACATGGTTATCCCGCTGTTCGTGGGGCGTGAGAAATCCATCGAAGCCCTCGAGGCAGCGATGACGGGCGACAAGCAGATTTTGCTGCTGGCCCAGAGAAACCCGGCTGATGATGATCCCGGTGAAGACGCTCTCTATCGCGTAGGTACCATTGCCACCGTTCTACAACTGCTCAAGCTGCCTGACGGCACCGTCAAGGTTCTGGTCGAGGGTGAGCAGCGAGGTACCGTTGAGCGCTTCAGCGAAGTCGACGGCCACTGTCGTGCCGAAGTCTCCTTGATTGAAGAACTCGACGCTGCCGAGCGCGAGTCCGAAGTGTTCGTGCGTACACTGCTGTCTCAGTTCGAACAATATGTGCAGTTGGGCAAAAAAGTCCCCGCAGAAGTCCTGTCGTCGCTCAACAGCATCGAAGAACCGGGCCGTCTGGTAGATACCATGGCCGCCCACATGGCGCTGAAAATCGAGCAGAAGCAGGAAATCCTGGAAATCATCGATTTGTCGGCCCGGGTCGAGCACGTCCTGGCGTTGCTGGACGCCGAGATTGACCTGCTGCAAGTCGAAAAACGCATTCGCGGTCGCGTTAAAAAGCAGATGGAGCGCAGTCAGCGTGAGTACTACCTGAATGAGCAGATGAAGGCCATTCAGAAGGAGCTCGGCGATAGCGACGAAGGTCACAACGAAATCGAAGACCTGAAAAAGCGCATCGACGCTGCCGGTCTGCCGAAAGACGCATTGGCCAAAGCCACTGCCGAGTTGAACAAGCTCAAGCAAATGTCGCCGATGTCCGCAGAGGCCACTGTGGTGCGCTCGTACATCGACTGGTTGGTGCAGGTGCCGTGGAAGGCCCAGAGCAAAGTGCGCCTGGACCTGGCTCGCGCAGAAGACATTCTCGATGCGGATCACTACGGTCTCGAAGAGGTCAAGGAGCGCATCCTTGAATACCTCGCCGTACAAAAACGCGTGAAGAAAATCCGTGGCCCGGTGTTGTGCCTGGTCGGTCCTCCAGGCGTGGGTAAAACTTCGCTGGCGGAGTCGATTGCCCACGCCACAAACCGTAAATTTGTCCGCATGGCCTTGGGTGGCGTGCGTGATGAAGCGGAAATTCGAGGTCACCGCCGGACTTACATCGGTTCGATGCCCGGAAGATTGATTCAAAAGATGACAAAGGTGGGCGTCCGTAACCCGCTTTTCCTGCTCGATGAAATCGACAAAATGGGCAGCGACATGCGTGGCGATCCAGCGTCGGCGTTGCTGGAAGTGCTCGACCCCGAGCAGAACCACAACTTCAACGACCACTATCTGGAAGTCGATTACGATCTCTCGGATGTGATGTTCCTGTGCACCTCCAACTCGATGAACATCCCGCCGGCGCTGCTGGACCGGATGGAGGTCATCCGTCTGCCGGGCTACACCGAAGACGAGAAGATCAACATTGCGGTCAAATACCTGTCGCCAAAGCAGATCGCTGCCAATGGTCTGAAGAAAGGCGAGCTGGAATTTGACGAAGAGGCGATCCGCGACATCATCCGTTACTACACACGTGAAGCCGGTGTGCGTGGCCTTGAACGTCAGATCGCCAAGGTCTGCCGCAAGGCCGTTAAAGAGCACGCGATGGAAAAACGCTTCTCGGTGAAAGTGACAGCAGACTTGCTGGAACATTTCCTCGGTGTGCGCAAGTTCCGCTACGGTCTGGCCGAGCAGCAGGATCAGATCGGTCAGGTTACCGGCCTTGCCTGGACTCAGGTGGGGGGTGAATTGCTAACCATCGAAGCCGCTGTTGTGCCAGGTAAAGGCCAGTTGATCAAGACTGGTTCGCTGGGCGATGTAATGGTCGAATCGATCACTGCTGCCCTGACCGTGGTGCGCAGCCGTGCGAAGAGTCTGGGCATTCCTCTGGACTTCCACGAAAAGCGCGACACACACATCCACATGCCGGAAGGGGCGACCCCGAAAGATGGACCGAGCGCGGGTGTAGGCATGTGCACGGCATTGGTTTCGGCCTTGACCGGCATTCCGGTGCGCGCTGATGTCGCCATGACCGGTGAAATCACTTTGCGTGGTCAAGTGCTGGCCATTGGTGGTCTGAAGGAAAAACTGCTGGCGGCGCACCGCGGCGGAATCAAGATTGTGATTATTCCGGAAGAGAATGTGCGCGATCTGAAGGAGATTCCTGACAATATCAAGCAGGATCTGCAGATTAAACCGGTTAAATGGATTGACGAGGTCCTGCAAATTGCGCTGCAATACGCGCCGGAGCCCTTGCCGGATGTGGCTCCGGAGATAGTTGCCAAGGACGAAAAACGTGAGTCTGACTCTAAGGAAAGAATTAGCACGCATTAATACGTTTTTGCCTGGGTGGCTTCCTTGACAGCTTTTTAGAGCCCTTGTTATAAAGCGGCTCTTAAGTGTCTGTAGGCCATTCAGCACACGTTTTTGCTTTCACCAAAAAACTTAGAATCATCTCAAAATAGATATAAGGGGACTTAGAGTGAACAAGTCGGAACTGATTGATGCTATCGCTGCATCCGCTGATATCCCGAAAGCTGCTGCTGGCCGTGCGCTGGACGCAGTAATCGAATCCGTCACTGGCGCTCTCAAGGCTGGCGACTCCGTTGTTCTGGTTGGTTTCGGTACGTTCTCCGTGACTGATCGTCCGGCTCGCGTTGGTCGTAACCCACAGACCGGCAAGACGCTGCAGATCGCAGCGGCCAAAAAACCAGGTTTCAAAGCCGGTAAAGCACTGAAAGAAGCTGTTAACTAAGTTTTCAGGTTTTTACCTATCCGGGTCGGGGTCATGCCTGACCTGGCAGCGGAGCGGTAGAGCAGGTCGCTGAAACAGATGCCTGTAACGCCGGGATCGAGGGTTCGAGCCCTGTCCGCTCCGCCAGTTACGAGAAGGCGCATCCTCGGATGCGCCTTTCTTCTATCCGGATTCTACCCACGCTCCACGGTTGCCTAATTTTGAAGTTCAACCGTTTCTGGGGGACGCATGCTGCAGAATATCAGGGACAATTCACAAGGCTGGATTGCCAAGACCATTATCGGAGTCATCGTTGCACTGATGGCTCTGACCGGTTTCGACGCCATTTTCAAGGCCACGACGCACTCTAACGAGGCGGCCAAGGTCAATGGTGAGGAAATCAGCCAGAACGAGCTGAGCCAGGCCGTTGACATGCAACGCCGTCAGCTGATGCAACAGTTGGGCAAGGATTTCGATGCTTCCTTGCTCGACGAAAAAATGCTGCGCGAGTCGGCTCTCAAGGGCCTGATTGATCGCAAGCTGCTGCTGCAAGGTGCCGAACAATCGAAATTCGCTTTCTCCGAAGCTGCTCTGGACCAAGTGATCCTGCAAACGCCTGAATTTCAGGTGGACGGCAAGTTCAGCTCTGATCGTTTCGACCAGGTGATCCGTTCGCTGGGTTACAGCCGTATGCAGTTCCGCCAGATGCTGGCTCAGGAAATGCTGATCGGCCAACTGCGGGCCGGTGTCGCTGGCAGCGGTTTCGTCACCGACGCTGAAGTGCTGGCATTCGCCCGTCTGGAGAAACAGACTCGCGATTTCGCCACCCTGAACGTCAAGACCGATCCGGCTGCGATCAAGCTGACCGACGATGAGGTCAAGGCTTACTACGACGAACACGCCAAGGAATTCATGACCCCGGATCAGGTGGTCATCGATTACCTTGAGTTGAAGAAGTCTTCCTTCTTCGATCAGGTCGCCGTCAAGGACGAAGACCTGCAAGCGGCGTATCAGAAAGACATCGCCAACCTGTCGGAACAACGTCGTGCGGCGCACATTCTGATCGAAGTGAACGACAAGACCACCGAAGCGCAGGCCAAGGCGAAGATCGAAGACATCCAGGCGCGTCTGGCCAAGGGCGAGAAGTTCGAAGCGCTGGCCAAAGAGTTCTCGCAGGATCCGGGTTCGGCCAACAATGGCGGTGACCTGGGTTATGCCGGTCCCGGCGTTTACGATCCGGCTTTCGAGAAGGCCCTGTACGCCTTGTCCAAGGATCAGGTTTCCGGGCCGGTTCGCACCGACTTCGGTTTCCACCTGATCAAGTTGCTGGGCGTGGAAGCACCTCAAGTGCCGACCTTTGCAAGCCTGAAGGACAAGCTGACCCGCCAGTTGAAAGAGGCGCAAGTCGAGCAGCGTTTTGTCGAGGCGACCAAGCAACTGGAAGACACCGCGTTCGAGGCATCTGACCTGGCTCAGCCGGCGGCGGATCTGAAGCTGACTGTGCACACCTCCAAGCCGTTTGGCCGTGAGGGTGGTGAAGGTATTACGGCCAACCGTGCCGTGGTCACCGCCGCGTTCAGCACTGAAGTGATCGATGAAGGCGCCAACAGCACTGCCATCGAGCTGGATCCTGAAACCGTGGTCGTGCTGCGTGCCAAGGAGCACCTCAAGCCTGCGCAACTGCCTTTGGAAAGCGTGAGCGCGGCCATTCGCACACAACTGACCAAAGAGCACGCCAGTGCAGCTGCCAAAACCAAGGCCGAGAAGCTGATTGCTGATCTGCGCGATGGCAAGGCGGTTGATGGACAGAGCTGGAAAACCACCGAAGCGGCCACCCGTGCTCAGGAAGGTATTGATCCTGCTGTGCTGCAAGCGTTGTTCCGCATGCCGAAGCCGGTTGCCAAGGACAAGCCTACGTACAGCAGCGTGACCCTGCCGGACGGTAGCCTGATGATCGTTCGGCTGAACGGCGTCAACGAAGCGGCTGCACCGACTGATGAAGAGAAGGCTCAATACCGTCGCTTCCTCGCGTCTCGTGAAGGTCAGCAGGACTTCGCGGCGTATCGCAAGCAGTTGGAAGCCCAGGCAGAGATCAAGCGTTATTGATGTCTGACTGAGCGGCAAGACAAGAGCCCCGGCCTGACAGCCGGGGTTTTTTGTGGGTGCGCTTTTGTTGGCAGTTCAGGCGACATAGCCGTTTCAGAGGCTCATTTATTGACCTTCTCCGTGCAATTTTCCTCACCGCCACCGCGAGGTCGCGGATGTTTATCGATGATTTATCGCTGCGACTTTTCCCGCAGCTGAAGGTCGATAGCGTTGTAACTGTTTTAAGACACTAATCCATACGCCGTCCGGCTGCGATCTGTTGCACAATACGCCCCGGACTGTTTTCCCTCAGGATGTTCAATGTTGATTTCCACTTCCCTGCGTGTTGTCGGATTGGCGCTGTTGTTGACCGCGGTTGCTGGCTGTTCGAAGGACAAGCCGATTTATGAGCATGAGAGCTTCGACGATTCCGGCACGTTTTCGCGTAACTATCCGGTAAGCGACATCGGCAGTTGCGAAGCGGCTCGCCGTGCGTTGCTCAGTCAGGGCTACATCATTACCAGCAGTGACCCGAAACTGGTCAGCGGCCACAAGAGCTTCCAGCAGACCGGTGAAACTCACCTGGAGATCAGTTTCAACGTGGTCTGCGCCGAAGATGGCAGTGGCAAGCATCATGCGACGGTGTTCGCCAACGCCCTGCAAGATCGCTACGCACTGAAGAAGACCAACAACTCCGCCAGTCTGGGTGTTGGTGTGCTGGGCTCGGTGTCCATGCCGATCGGCTCTTCGGACGATTCGATGGTCAAGGTTGCCAGCGAGACGGTGACCGCTCAAAAGTTCTACGAGCGTTTCTTTACCCTGGTAGAACAGTTCCTGCCGGCAGAAACGAAGAAAGCCGCGCATATCGAAGAAAAGCCAAAGACGGATCTGGGCATGCCTGAGCCTAAAGCAGTTCCTGCCGCAGAACCTGCTCCTGCGCCTGCCGCTGAGCCCGTTCCAGCACCAACACCCGCCCCAGCGGCTGCCGCGCCGGCGCCACTTGAAACCACACCGCTGAGTTCAGAGCCGGTTGTACCACCCGCCGAGTCAACCCCGATTGCCCCCGCGCCGAGTGCTGAACCGGCGGCGCCAGCCACGCAAACCATCACGCCACCTGCCAACCCGACGGACATCCCGCCGCCGTCCGAGCCAATTCCGGCGATGCCAGCCTCCGGCCAATAATTCGCCTACCGAATCTCTGTGGGAGCGGGGGCGCTCGCGAATGCGGTGTGTCAGTCGACATTTGCATCGACTGACACAGCCTCTTCGCGAGCAGGCCCGCTTTTGTTTTATGGGCTGTCAAAAAAACTGCGATAAATTCCTGACCACCTGCTACGTTTTATTCATGAAGGCGCTGTTTCATTTTTCCTTCACACGGGCGCGCTATGCTCGGGACACCATCGAATAGAGCAGTAGGGGGATGACACAATGGATGACTATCAAGAAGAACTGCTCGAGTTCCAGGCCTATGAACTGGATCAGCCCGAGCCGGCCGAAGACGCCACCGAGCTGTAAGGTTTCAAGCTGTTTTGCGATGACTGCGGCGAAATTCGCCCGGGGTTTGTCCGCTCAAGCGTTTGAACGCTCGCTGGAATGCTTCGGCTGAGGCAAAGCCCAGCAGGTAGGCGATTTCGCCGAACGCCAGTTCGGTGTCGCGGATGTAGGTCATCGCCAGATCACGGCGAGTGTCATTGAGGATCGCGCGAAACTGCGTGCCTTCTTCGGCCAGTTTGCGCCGCAATGTCCAGGTAGGCAGCTTCAGGCGTGCCGCCACTTCTTCCAGGTCCGGTTCCCGGCCTCCACTGAGCAAAGGCCCGAGCAATTGCGTGATGCGTTCGCGCAGGCTGCGAGTGCGGGTCAGTTGTTCCAGTTCTCGTTCACACAGTTGCAGCAGGTGCCGCCAGGTGCTCGGGCAGTGCTGAGGGTTGCGCAGGGCGAGGCTGCTCAGGTTCAGGCGCAATTGATTGCGCTCGGCGCCGAACTGGATTGGGCAATCGCCCAGCACGCGGTAGGCGTCGTGGTAATCCGGCGTGTCGAATTCGATTTCGATGCGCTCGGCCTTGAGCACTTCGCCGCCGACACTGGATAGCTGATGCAACCAGCCGGCGATGATTGAATCCACCACAAAGCGGTTATAGGCGTTGTACGGGCTGATCGAATAGAAACGCAGCCACGCGCCGTTGGCGTCTTCGTGGAAACTCGACTGGCCGCGGTAATTGGAGCCGTACAACGGTTCAAAACGGATCAGACATCGAGCCGCTTCGCGCACCGTGGGGGCCTGCGACGCGGTGACACCGGCCAGTCCTGCCTGGCTCAGGCGACTGAGCTGGCCCATGCGCAAGCCCAGCGCCGGATCTTGCGTCAATTGAATCGCGCTGTAACCCAAACGCATATAACGCGGGATCGAAAGCCGTGCGCCGGCCTCGGCCAATCGCGCTGCATCCAGACCGTACTGCTCCAATATCGGCAGTGGGTCGGCGCCATGACTGCGCACGGCGTCGGCGAGGCTATGGACAAAGCCTACCGACAGATCCCCGAGGCGCATCGGCAGCGGCTTCATGGCTTACAACCAGATATTGAGCAGACATGCACCGCGGGCATCGCCTGCGGCAAACTGCTGACCGTTGCTGCTGAGGAAGCTCTGACCCGAACTCGCTTTGTCCCAGAATTGCCCGCGCAGGAATACGCTCATCCCGGCAATCGCCCGGCTGCCGGGCGGCTGCGTGGTCAGGGTCAGGCGATGCCAGGCTTGGCCTTCGCTGACGTCACCGGGTTTGAGGCTGACTGAACTCGGTGTACTCGAACCCTTAAAGCCGCGCCACGGCTGATCCCAGGCACCCTGTCCGAGCACCTGCGCCGGCACCGCCACCAGTTGCGCGCTTTGTTCATCGAGTTGGCGGTAGTTGTCCGGATACCAACTGTCGCGGCCGATCAGCACGCCGAGACGTCCGGCCGGGGTGTCGACGACGTTGATCGTCCGTTCACTGGCCTGGATGACGTCATGCTGGTCAAAGACCGGATGCATCTGGCGTTGCGGCTGGCCGAGGGGCACACCGTCGCGGCCAAAGACCACGCTGCTGTTGTAGAGCGCGCCGCTGCCGGGTTTTAGTTGGCCGTCGCGGATGGTTGGCTCAGGCAGCACGATGGAACCAGCCACCAGGGTCACATGAAACTCTTTGGCCAGCCCCCCGAACAGCGTCTGGTAATCCTTGGCCATGGCGCGTGATTTCATGCGCAGGTGGGCGTCGTCGAGACGGTCGCTACCCTTGGCGCTGAGCCAGGCCCGGGCGAACAGCAGCGGATTGCTCGCTGCCAGCCAGTTCATCGCTTCTGCAAGAGTCGGTGCCTGATACAACTCGTCTTTCTCGCCGCTGATCATCAGCCAGGTGCCGACATGTTCGGGCAGCACCACCACGGTCTTGTCATTCAACAAGCCCTGATCCTGCGCTTGCTGCAAATAAGCCGCGAGCTTGCGGTGCAGACGCTCGGGGTTCTGATAGTCGGTAGGAAACAGCTCTGGCTGGATACCCAGCAAATTGCCACGGTCGGCAGGCGTGCCCTGATCGACCGCCAGTTTGATGCGCAAGTCCGACAGGTAATGCCCCGCAGGCCGGTCTGCCGCCCACATGGCATAGGTGGTGAGAACGGCCACGATGGCCATGGAAAAAAACAGGTACAAAAGTTTGCGCATGAAAACCAACAGCAGCCGGGTACAGGGTGTGGCGACTAGGGTAGGGCCCATGGGCGTACTTGCCAAGGGGCGCTGTGCATTTGGATCAATAAGTTGTCAGTTACGGTCATTGAGTGACAGCGATGCGACTCTTAGTCTGTCGAGTATGACTGACGGGGGACAAAGAGCTCCCGCAACTTTTCCGTGATTTCTCGTTGTGGAGTTACCGATGACCGCCGCTCATTACCCGCACCTGTTGGCCCCGCTGGACCTGGGATTCACCACGCTGCGCAATCGCACCCTGATGGGTTCGATGCACACGGGCCTTGAAGAGAAACCGGGTGGTTTCGAGCGCATGGCAGCGTATTTCGCGGAACGTGCCCGTGGTGGCGTCGGCCTGATGGTCACCGGCGGTATCGGCCCGAACGACGAGGGCGGCGTTTACTCCGGCGCAGCCAAGCTGACCACCGAAGAAGAAGCGCTCAAGCACCGCATCGTGACCCGCGCAGTGCACGAGGCGGGCGGCAAGATCTGCATGCAGATCCTTCACGCCGGTCGTTATGCCTACAGCCCGAAACAGGTGGCACCGAGTGCGATTCAGGCACCGATCAACCCGTTCAAGCCCAAAGAACTGGACGAGGAAGGTATCGAGAAGCAGATCAGCGATTTCGTCACCTGTTCGGTACTGGCGCAGTCGGCTGAGTATGACGGCGTTGAGATCATGGGATCGGAAGGTTATTTCATTAACCAGTTCCTCGCCGCACACACCAACCACCGCACCGACCGCTGGGGTGGCAGCTACGAAAACCGTATGCGCCTGCCGGTGGAAATCGTTCGCCGCGTGCGTGAAGCGGTCGGCCCGAACTTCATCATCATCTTCCGTCTGTCGATGCTCGACCTGGTCGAGGGCGGCAGTACCTGGGATGAAATCGTGACCCTGGCCAAAGCTATCGAGCAGGCGGGTGCGACCATCATCAACACCGGCATCGGTTGGCACGAAGCGCGGATCCCAACCATCGCCACCAAAGTGCCGCGTGCCGCATTCAGCAAGGTCACGGCCAAGCTGCGTGGGGCGGTAAGCATTCCGCTGATCACCACCAACCGCATCAACACCCCGGAAATCGCCGAGCAGATTCTCGCCGAAGGCGATGCCGACATGGTCTCGATGGCGCGTCCATTCCTCGCCGATCCGGACTTCGTCAACAAAGCGGCCGAAGGTCGCGCCGATGAGATCAACACCTGCATCGGTTGCAACCAGGCCTGTCTGGATCATACGTTTGGCGGCAAGCTCACCAGTTGTCTGGTCAACCCGCGTGCCTGCCACGAAACCGAACTTAATTACCTGCCGGTGCAGCAGATCAAGAAAATCGCCGTGGTCGGCGCCGGGCCTGCCGGGTTGTCCGCCGCCACCGTGGCGGCTGAGCGCGGCCATCAGGTGACCCTGTTCGATTCGGCCAGCGAGATCGGTGGCCAGTTCAACATCGCCAAACGCGTGCCGGGCAAGGAAGAGTTTTTCGAGACCTTGCGTTATTTCAAACGCAAGTTGCAGACCACCCATGTCGAGGTGTGCCTGAACACCCGCGTCGATGTGGCAAAACTGGTGGACGGCGGTTACGACGAAATCATCCTCGCCACCGGTATTGCGCCGCGCGTGCCGGCGATTCCGGGGGTGGATAACGCCAAGGTGCTGAGTTATCTGGATGTGATCCTTGAGCGCAAACCGGTCGGCAAGCGTGTGGCGGTGATCGGCGCGGGCGGGATCGGTTTCGACGTCTCGGAATTCCTTGTGCATGAAGGCGTGGCCACCAGCCTCGATCGAGCCGCGTTCTGGAAAGAATGGGGCATCGACACGCACCTTGAAGCCCGAGGTGGCGTGGCCGGCATCAAGGCGGCTCCGCACGCGCCGGCCCGCGAAGTGTTCCTGCTGCAACGCAAGAAAACCAAGGTGGGCGATGGTCTGGGCAAGACCACTGGCTGGATTCACCGCACCGGTTTGAAGAACAAGCAGGTGCAGATGCTCAACAGCGTCGACTACCTGAGCATCGATGACGAAGGTCTGCACATCCGCATCGGCGAAACCGGCGAGCCGCAAGTGCTGGCAGTGGACAACATTGTCATCTGCGCGGGACAGGACCCGCTGCGTGAGTTGCACGATGGCTTGGTGGCAGCAGGCCAGAATGTGCACCTGATCGGCGGCGCCGATGTGGCGGCGGAGCTGGATGCCAAACGCGCGATCAATCAGGGTTCGCGCCTCGCCGCCGAACTCTAAGCAGGGCAAATTCCCCGCCCCCACTGGGGGAAGTGTCTCTGGCTGCTAAGATGGCGGTTCTTGTTCTGGAACCGCCATTAATGCTTTTCCCCTCCAACGATTGGCTTGCTCAAGCCCCCCTCGAACGCCTCCAACTGGACTGGCTCAGTGCCGCGAATGTGGAAGTGGCGATCCTGCGTCTCGATCAGATCGATCCGCTGATCAGCGGCAACAAGTGGTTCAAACTCGTCGAACACCTGAACGCTGCTGACCGTGCTGGTGCGCAAGGCATCATCAGCCTCGGTGGGGCACATTCCAATCATCTGCACGCGTTGGCGGCGGCGGGCAAGCGTCTGGGCTTCAAAACGGTCGGGCTGTTGCGTGGCCATGCCCAGGAAACGCCCACTGTGAAGGATCTGCAAGCGTTCGGCATGCACTTGCACTGGCTGGGTTACGGCGGTTATCGGGCGCGGCACGAACCGGGATTCTGGCTGCCGTGGCAGGCGCAATATCCCACGCTGCATGCGGTGCCGGAGGGTGGCGGTGGATTAAGCGGCGCCCTCGGTTGCGTCGCGCTCAAAGCGCAGGCCAATGCACAACTGAGCCATTTGGGCTGGAGTGATTTCCACGGCTGGTGGTTGGCTTGCGGTACAGGAACGACGTTGGCGGGACTGGTGCTGGCAGAGGCGGGCGAACGTCCGGTATACGGCGCATTGGCCGTGCCCGGCGACCACGGCGTGGCACCACACGTCGAAGCGATCATTCGCGAGGCCGGGTTGTGCATGGCGCACTATGAACTGCTGGACGCCAGCCGTGGTGGTTTTGCCAAGGTTGATCCGCCCTTGCTGGGGTTCATCGAACAGACCGAACAGGTCAGCGGTGTGCCGTTGGAACCCGTGTACACCGGCAAGGCGTTGCTGGCGCTCAGGCAGCAGGTCGAAGCGGGCAGGTTCGCCAGCGGCACGCGACTGATTTTCGTGCATACCGGAGGTTTGCAGGGGCGGCGCGGATTTGCGGCCGCGCCGTGAGGTTCAATCGCGTTTGGGCATCATCCGCACCAGTGTGTTATCGCGCACTACGTAGTGGTGATAGATCCCCGCCAGCGCATGCAGCCCGATCAACCAGTAGCCAATCGTGGCGATGAGTACGTGCCAATATTCCACCTGTTTGGCGAGTGCCTTGTCCTCATTCACCAGCATCGGCAGATCAAAACCATAGAACATCACTTGATGCCCCTCGGCGCTGGTGATCAACCAACCGAGAATCGGCATGCTGATCATGAACAGGTACAACGCCCAGTGCATCAGCCGCGCCAGCACGGTTTGCCATGCCGGCGAGGCCGGGAAGATTTTCGGTGCCGGGCCGACGCTGCGGGCGAGCAGGCGAAACCACACCAGCACGAACACCGTCAGGCCGAGCATGTAGTGGGCCTCTTTGATCAGCGTGCGACCGCCGCTGCCTTTGGGAAAGATGCCGCGAAATTCCATGCTGGCGTATACCAGTACCAACAACACCAGCATCAGCCAGTGCAGCAAGACTGAGACGGTGCTGTAACGAGATTCGGAACTGGTCCACGGCATACGGTGTTTCCTCACAGATCAGGGGGCAAACGCACCGTTCTTGTATGACGGCATGTCTTAACTGTAATCCGCTTTGGCGGATTTGCCTGTTGCTGATCGGCGTTTCAATGCGCTGGGTCAGGAAGTGTCCAAAAAAACACGCCAGTGTCGCGACAGACACTGGCGTTTTCGTTTACAGCAGGCGATGGATCAGCTCGACTGCGGCATGTCACCCTGGGCCAGACGCTTGTTGATGTCGGCAATCACCTCGGGCAGGTCTGTAATGGTGTCGATCATGTAGTGCGGGCGCGAACCTTCGAACAGTGCGTGGATGCGCTTTCGCTCGCTGGCCAGTTCATCGCTGCCCAGTGCGCGGAACCCCTCGTAGTCCAGGCCCAGTGCATTACCGGAGCAGATCAGCGCCACCGTCCACATCCCGGCACGCCGACCTTCGAGAATGCCCGGCACAGTGTCATCGATCTTCACACAAGCGCCGACGTCGTCGATGCCCAGCGCGATCACGTTGGCCAGTGCCTGGGCCGGCCATGGGCGGCCATTCGGCACTTCGTCGGTGGCGACGACGTGGTCGGCGACGTAGCCGTTGGTGGCGGCCAGTTCGACGACTTTGTCCATCACCTGCTTCGGGTAACCGGAGCAGGAGCCGATCTTGATCCCTTGTTCGCGCAGATTGGCAATGGTATCCAGAGCGCCCGGGATCAGTGCCGAGTGTTCGGCGATCTTCTCGATCTGCAGCGGCATGAAACGGTTATAGATCGCGGTGACATCGTCGTCGGTCGGCGTGCGACCGAACACTTGGCGATAGCGCTCGGCGACCTGCGGCTGATCGCACAGAGCGCGGATGTGATCCCACTTGCCCATGCCCATCGGGCCACGGGCTTCTTCGATGGAGACCTGAACGTCGAACTCGGCGAAGGCTTCGACGAAGATCTGGGTCGGCGCAAAAGAACCGAAGTCGACCACGGTGCCGGCCCAGTCGAGGATGGCGGCTTGCAGCTTGTCTGGATTTACATAGTTCATGGCAGTCAATTCCTGAGTTGGCAATGCGGTTCTTTGTGGGAGGGGAGCAAGACCCCTCCCACAGGGATTTGGGGGTGAATCAGATGTCGAGGACTTCCATCTCGCGCAACACTTCACCGACTGCTGCGACGGCCTGGCGCATGTCGTCCGGGCTGATGTGGCCGATGCAGCCGACGCGGAAGGTTTCAACCTGGGTCAGTTTGCCGGGGTAGAGGATGTAGCCCTTGGCCTTGACGCGCTCGTAGAAGTCCTTGAACTGATAACGCGGATTGGTCGGCGCATGGAACGTGGCGATGATCGGTGCCTGAATCGCTGCCGGCAGAAAACTGCGTAAACCCAGCTTGCCCATCTCTTCCATCAGCGCCTGGCAGTTGGCCGCGTAGCGCGCATGCCGTGCCGGCAAGCCACCTTCTTCGTTGTATTGCAGCAGGGCTTCGTGCAGCGCCGCGACCACATGGGTGGGCGGGGTGAAGCGCCACTGGCCGGTCTTCTGCATATAGGTGTGCTGGTCGTACAGGTCCATCGCCAGCGAATGCGACTGACCGGCGCAAACGGCCAGCGACTCTTTGCGAGCGAAGACAAAACCCATCCCCGGTACGCCTTCCAGGCATTTGCCGGACGCGGCGATCAGCGCGTCGAACGGCACTTGTTGTGCATCCACCGCCAGCGCGCCGAAAGAGCTCATGGCGTCGATGATCAGGCGTTTTCCGTGTTGGGCGATAACCTCGGCAATCTCTGGCAGCGGATTGAGGATCCCGGTGCTGGTCTCGCAGTGGATCAGCGCGACGTGGGTGATGGCGCTGTCGGCACGCAGCAGGCGGTCAACGTCGGCGGCCGTGGTCGGTTTGTCTTCAGCGGTTTCGAAGGTACTGAACGAACGGCCGAGCACCTCGCAGATTTTCGCCAGACGCTGGCCATAGGCACCGTTGATCAGCACCAGCACTTTGCCGTCACGCGGTACCAGCGTACCGATGGCCGCTTCGACGGCGAATGTTCCGCTGCCTTGCAACGGCACGCAGTGATGGGTGGCTGCGCCGTTGAGGATCGCCAGCAGTTGTTTGCAAAGGCTGGCGGTCAGTTGATTGAAACGGTCATCCCATGACCCCCAGTCGATCATCATCGCCTGGCGGGTGCGGGCCGAAGTGGTCAACGGGCCGGGAGTCAGCAGGATGGGTTCGGCGATACTCATTCGTATGTCCTTGGATAGCGCTGTGGGGTGAAGCTACGGGGCATACGTTGCAATTCGCCGTTGCATCAATCAAATTGTTTGTTGTTATGCCAGCCATCAGTGAGGGTTATTCATGAACCTGTTTCAGCTACGCGCCTTCGACGCCGTAGCCCGGGAGGGCAGCTTCACCCGCGCCGCCTTGCGTTTGTTCATCAGCCAGCCAGCGGTCACCGGGCACATCAAGGCGTTGGAGGAGCACTACCAGATCACCCTCCTGCGACGTACGGCGCGACGGGTGGAATTGACCGAGGAGGGCACCAAACTGGCGGCGATCACCCGGGCGATGTTTGGTCTCGCCGAAGAAGCGCAGGCGATGCTGGAGGCCAATCGGCAACTGCTGACCGGGCGCCTGGAGGTGGCGGCGGATGGGCCGCACATGGTCATGCCGATGTTGGCGAGTCTGCGGGCGCGGTATCCGGGGATTACGGTGAATTTACGCTTGGGCAATGCGCAGGAAACGCTGGCAGCGCTGTTATCGGAACACGCAGATGTCGCCGTGTTGACCGAAGTCGAACCGCGCAAAGGCTTGCATCTGCAAGCGTTGAGCGAGTCGCGGATCTGCGCTTTGGTGCCAGTGGGCCATCCTTGGGCGACGCGGGCCGGGGAGGTGAAGCTCAAAGAACTGGATCAGGTAATCATGGTCTTGCGTGAGCCGAGTTCGATTACCCGGCGCACGTTTGATCAGGCTTGCGCGCAGGCGTCGATTCAGCCACGGGTCTTGCTGGAACTGGACAGCCGCGAAGCGGTGACCGAAGCGGTTGCCGCAGAACTGGGGGTTGGCGTGGTGTCTTCGGTGGAGGTCAGCCACGACCCTCGGGTGGTGGCGATTCCGATTGCCGGCGAAGGGCTGGGAAACCGGCACATGATCGGCTGCATGGAGCGGCGACGGGAGTTGCGTTTGATTCAGGCGTTTTTTGCATTGGCGCCGGCCTGACAGTTTCGCTTCAGGCCCCCAGCAGGAACTGTCGCAGGCTGCGACAACGCCAGCAGGGAGGACTGTCATGGCGCGGTGCTGTTGAGCAGCCAATCCAGTAGAAGGCTGCTGTCAGGCATCGGCACTGTCTCGCGTGGCGGTGGACTGCGTCTGCTGTCGAGGCACAGGATCGGTCGGTCCGGATCGCTGTCGAGGAAGCTCACCCAGACTTCACTGCCTGCAGACGGGAGTTCATTCGCTGCCAGTCGTCTGTTGGCCCGGGTCATGGCGATGGGCAGCCACAGCGCGTCGGTTTCAGTGGTGTTCGGGGGTTGCGCAGGCCAGAGAATAACGGCGACGCGCCCCTGCTCATCAAGTTGCGCGGGTTGCCCCGACGCGCCAAGTATCTGCGCCAGATGAAAGCCTGCGACGCTGGGACGCGGTTCTTTGAGGGGCGGGCGATAGTCGGTTGACCAGGGCTGGGCGGTGAAGTCGTTGTAATAACGGTGCTGGGTCGGGGTGGGGTCAAGAATCGATGGATGTTGCCCGTGATGGCGTATGGCAGTGATCCGCCATTGGTCGTTGAAGGTGCTGATCGGGTGCTCGGTCACTTGCAACAAGTGCCCACTGAGCAAACCGACGCAGTCGCTGCGGCCATTGATCGAGCGATGCTGGCAACGTTGTCGCTCCAGATGGCGGCGACTGCGTTGCTCGGCATGACGTTGTTCAAGCGACAACGTGGGCTGCGGTGCGATAGGCGAAGTCTGATTGGCGGCAGCCTCGCTGACAGCCTGTTGCCCACGATTGCGCAAGGCGTGGAGCGTCGCAATGGGCGCGGCGTGATGATGCTGGTACAGCGCACTGACGCAGGGTGAGGCTGTTTGTTCGTCGACATTGAACGGCACCAGAACGGGGGCTTGCGGTAGGCTCAGGCTGTCATCGGCGAACACGACAACGTGACCGTCCACCCGGTGTTCGAAGTGATAGTGAATGCCTTCCTCTTCGCAAAGCCTGTGCAGCAGCGCCAGATCGCTTTCCTCGAACTGGATGCAGAACGGCCGCGTCGGGTACTGGCCCACGGTCATTTCAATTCGGTAACTATTGCTCGGCAGGGCATTTTCAACGAGTAATTGCTGAAGAATCTGCGGCACGCTCAGTTGTATAAACACACGCCGTTTAATCGTTCGCGACAGTCTTTGCAGGTGTGGCACCAAGACAAGTCGATAGCCAATCCGATGCGTGCCACGGTGTTCGCAAGTGGCACTGTGGATCATGCCGTGGATCCCGTGATGGTCGTTCAGGCGCAGAAATGCCGGTTGCTGCAGCAGCGTACCCGGGGGCACGGCGGGTGCCAGACCGATCAGGTCAATGTCGAAACGGTAGGGCTGGTTGAGCGCTTCCTCGCCTTGAAAGCGCAACACTGGCAGGCATAAGCCGCTGTCGGTCAGGGTGAGGGTGAACGGACTTTCCTTGTCATTGAGCATTCGAACAGGCTCTGTCAGGCAATACGGGCCTCAGAGGGTACGAAACCACAGCGTTGAATGGTTATGTCAAAGGGGTTTTTCAGAATCGCCCTACAAGGTCTGGTGAATAAGTCGATTCCACATTGGATTTTTTTGGTCGATTGCCGAGTTTAGGCCGTATAAACTTGGCGCCACGCGTCGGCCAATAGATGTCTCGGCGCCACAGATCAAGAGAGTGAGTAATGGGCGCACAGTGGAAGGTTAAACACAAAGAAGCGGCAGCCAACGCCAAGGGCAAAATCTTCGGCAAACTGGTGAAAGAAATCACCATCGCTGCCCGCAACGGTGCCGATACCGCCACCAACGCACACCTGCGTCTGGTGGTCGAACAGGCCAAGAAAGCCTCGATGCCGAAAGAAACCCTGGATCGCGCAATCAAGAAAGGCGCGGGCCTGCTGGGCGAAACCGTGCAATACCATCGCGTGACCTACGAAGGCTTCGCGCCGCACCAGGTACCGCTGATCGTCGAGTGCGTGACCGACAACATCAACCGCACCGTCGCGGAAATCCGTGTGGCGTTCCGCAAGGGTCAACTGGGTGCTTCCGGCTCCGTTGCCTGGGATTTCAACCATGTGGGCATGATCGAAGCCTCGCCGGACACCCCGGACGCCGATCCGGAAATGGCCGCCATCGAAGCCGGTGCCCAGGATTTTGAACAGGGTGAAGACGGCGCAACCCTGTTCCTGACCGATCCGACCGACCTCGACTCCGTGCAGAAAGCCCTGCCGGAGCAAGGCTTTACCGTGCTGTCGGCCAAGCTTGGCTACCAGCCGAAGAACCCCGTCAGCGGTTTGAGCGATGAGCAAATGGCTGAGGTTGAAGCGTTCCTGGAAGGCCTCGACAACCATGACGACGTACAGGACATGTTTGTCGGTCTGGCGGGCTGATTGGTTTTACCGGTAACGCCGTCAATGGCGGGCAAGCCCGCGATTGACCGCGTTGCGGTCACTGCTTGTCCAGTACCGCACTCACTTCACTGAACCCCGGCCGCCCCAGCACATCGGCCTGACAGCAGCGCCGCTGCAAATCCTCCAGCACCCCACGCCGCTCATCACTCAACCCCGAGTCGATCCGCGCCAGCAACTCCCCGAGCAAAACCCCGAACGCTCGCACTTCGATGCGTTGCAGTGATCGTGTCTCGACGTTGTCCGTGGTGGCATGGAAGGACGCCGCGCCGAAATCTCCCAGCAGACAATCGCCCTCGTCGTTCAACAGAATGTTGTGCCCGTAGAGGTCGCCGTGGGTGATGCCCTGTTGATGCAGATGTTCGGCCGCCGACGCGATGCCCTTGGCAATTCTTAGCGCAACGTCGGCCGTGAAGCGGCAATCTTCGGCGTAAACGTCCCGTGAGCAGGACGCCAGGCTCGGCAATGCCGCCAGATTGCGAAAGCTCGGATCAATCAATTGCATCACCAGCCCTTGCTGGCCTTCGGGATGGCCATCGATACGACCTTCAACCCGGATCAGATTCGGGTGCAGCCCGGCCGTGATGCAGGCGTTCATTTCATGCAGCGGCGAGCCATCGCTGGTCATTTCACCTTTGTACAACTTCACGGCGACCGGTTTCAGCGAGCCCTCGGCGTGCTGCCAAGTCGCCCGGCAAATCACCCCCGAAGCGCCTTCGCCCAGTTGCTGCTCCAGGCGCAGCGTTGACCAGTCAATTTGCGGTGTGGCTTGAAGGGCGGCGGCGTCGGCTTCGGTTTCCAGTGGATTACCGGCATAGGCCAGCCACGTCAGGCTCGGCAACGCCAGCAGAAAGGGTGGCAATTGGCTCAGGCGGTTGGCGGCGATGCGGATCAGCTCCAGCCGATGGCAGTTACCCAGAGAAGCGGGTAGCGATTGCAGGCGATTGCCCGCCAGCATGAGTTTTTGCAGGTCAGGACGTTCGCCCAGTTCGCTCGGCAGGGTTTCGATGCAGTTGTCGGTCAGGATCAGCCAGCGCAGCCGCGTTGGCAGGGCGGCACCCGGCACATCGACGATGCGGTTGGCTTTAAAACCGATCATCGTCAACGCGGCGCATTGGCCGAGGCAGGCGGGCAGCTCGGTGAACTGATTGTCGGAGCAGAACAGTACGCGCATTCGAGTCAGCCGATGCAAATCATCCGGCAGACTGCTCAAGGCGTTGCCGCTGAGGTTGAGCACCTCGAGGGTATCGGCCAGATCAAAGATCTGCCGCGGGAACTCGGTCAGCCCGCAGGACAGATCCAGCCGCGTGATGCCTGACAATTCGCCGGCGCGCAATTGAGCAAGGGTATGCATAAAGGTCTTCGCCATAGAGGAGTCGCAAGGAATGGGCGACATGATAACGGCAGATTCAACACTGTCGAATTCTTCCTCTGCACTGCGATCCTCTGTGGGGCGCGATCTTTGTCTGTCAGGTAAGGAGGCGCACTTCCTGTAACTGCCCCAACCGGCTCCGCGTGCGGGCCAGGTCAATGGCATTGCCGCCCAGACGCTCAAACAGCGGCAGTTGACCGAGCAGGGTCAAGCATTTGTCCTGATCGTAGAGCACGTCGATCAGATTGATGAAACGCTGTTGCGCGGCGATCGAGCATTCAGCCAGTGCCGGTAAATCATCAATGACCCAGTGGTCGAAACGCCGGCAAAGCTCCAGATAATCCATCACCGCCGTCGGCTGTTCGCACAGGTCCTTGAAGGTAAAACCGACCCGCCGACCTTCACACAACCGTGCCTGAATTTGCCGCGTGCCGACCGCTAGGGCAAGCGCTGGAGCATCGTGTGGTGGCAGGTTCAGGACGTGGCGCTGAGCAGGCGTGGCCGGCCATACGTAGTGACCTTGCGTGAACAATTGATGCGCCTGGTTGCGCGCCTGGCTTCGGTAATCGTGCGGCCCGCCGACTTCCATGACCTGCATGCGTGAGTTGATCAGTTCGATGACGGGTTTGAAGCGAGCGTGATAGAGCGGGTTGGGCAGCAAGCCCTCAGGCGGATAGTTCGAGGTCACCAGGAGCACGATCGCGCGCTGGAACAACGCCTTGAACAACCGGTTGATCAGCATCGCGTCACCGATGTCATGCACATGAAACTCGTCGAAACACAGCACCCGGCAGTCTTGCAGCAGATCATCGAGCGTGAGGGCGAGGGCATCGTCCTGTTCACGATGACGGAACATGCCTTGATGCAATTGCGCAAAGAACTCATGGAAATGCAGGCGTCGTTTTTGCTTGATCGGCAGCGCCTGGAAAAAGCCATCCAGCAACCAGCTCTTGCCGCGTCCAACGGCGCCGTACAGATACAGACTCGGCGGGGTAGGGGCTTTTGCGCCGAACAGCAGACTGGCCTGCTGCGCCAGACAATCGATGACGCGCTGCTGGCTGTGGCTGAGGGTGTAACCCTGGCTGTGGGCCTTGTGCCGGAAGTAGTCGCGGATCGACTGGGCGCTGGCGTCATGGCCAGCACTGGCGGGCAGGCGTTTGCCGAACCAGCGGCGTAACGCTGACCAGCGCTGGATCAATCGCGTTCGTTTTGGCGGTCGGGCGGGCACTTTGTGGTGACTCCGTGTTCGTCAAACCGGCTCCCCGGAGCGCGGCGGCGTAGTGTAACCACACGCAGAGCACGCCTTCTACTGCAGCCGGTCGAGAGTAGGCGTTCATTGAACACAAATGTGCGTCAGGGCCCGCTGTATGGGTCGTGTCCGCACCCACAGTGTTATGTCGCGTTTCACAATGGCAGGGACTGCTTGAGCAGTGGGGCGACCGGCGTATCAACCGGGCTGACCATCGCATAGTTATACCCGTGCCCGGACCAGTATTCGGCCTGCAGATCCCCGTCGCTGCGGCTGCCACGCGGCAGAAAGGTATTTTTCGGTCCCGGCGGTCGCACATAAAAGCTGACTTTGTGCCCACCCCCATCCTCATACATCACCATCGCCGCCGGGCCTTCGTCGGTGCTGAGCAACCGTCCGCTGACCGGTTCGAACCCGGCAGCCTTGAGATCCGGCAAGCGACTCGCCTGCGTGAAATAACGGTCGAGCCAGCGCTGCATGTCGCCGTTACTGTCGACCTTGTAATCGGCCGGGAGCATTCCCTGCTGGGCAATCAAGCGATAGGCCTGCAAGGCGTCGGTCATCGGTAATACCGAGGTGCGCACGAGGGTCATTTCCCGCGCTTGCCAACCACTGAAACCACCCACACTGACGGCGATCAGCAACACGGCGGCGCTGGCCAGGTGTCGACGTGACTGACGTATGCGGCGCTGGCGAATCGTTGCCGGGTCAAGCGCCGGATTGGCCGGCCGCTGCAACGCGCCCCCCAGTGCCGCACGTAATTGCTGGGCGTCACGTTGCCAGGCGCGAACCTGCGCGGCTTGGTCTGGGTGATTCGCCAGCCAGGTGTCAAGCACCCGGCGGTCGGCGTCGCTGAGTTGGTGGTCGACGTAGGCGTGCAGGTCATGCTCGCTGGGAGGCAGGCTGATCATTTGAGTATCCGCAAAGAAGGGCTGCTGATTTCGCCGTCGCTGAGTTGGCGCAAGGCTTGGCGGGCGCGGGAAAGGCGCGACATCACGGTGCCGATCGGGGCGCCAAGGATCTCGGCGACCTCCTTATAGGAAAGGCCTTCAACCGAGACCATCAGCAGTAGCGCGCGCTGTTCGGTGGGCAATCTATCAAAGGCTTGCAGTGTCGACCGGGCGATGACGGTGCGCTCCGCCGAAGGTTCGGCATCGTCGCGCCCGGTGAAAAATTCGAGCATCCGCGCATAGCGTCGGGAACGGCGATGAGCATCGAGAAATTGTCGGTAGAGGATCGCAAACAGCCAGGCGCGCAGATCACCGTCGACGCGTTTGCCGCCCCAACTCGACAAGGCCCGCTCCAGGCTTGCCTGCACCAGATCGTCGGCGCTGCTGCTATTGCGCGTCAACGACACGGCAAAACGCCGCAATCCGGGAATGATTTCTCTCAATTGCTCGTCGAATTCGCTCATGAAATTCTGCTGGTCACTACGCTGTGGACTAGGGAGACGTCCACCGTCGAAGGTTATTCCACGTTCGGAAAAATAAATACCGGACTGTGGAATAAATCCCGACGGGGTGCGTCTTGCTGACTCTTCCTACTTGTGGCCGATGGTCCCGGAGTTATTCATGGTTGATCGCACTTCACCCTCAGGCGGGCCGCAGCGCCCGCCACTGAGTGCCGCGAACGTGGTACTGCGTCTGGGCGGCATTGCCGCGGTAGTCGCTGCAGTGGCCGGGGCGTTTGCCTATGTTCACGGCACCTTTGACCCACAACGTCTGACGCCCAAGGCGCTGGTCGATGTGCTGGAGAAAAACAACGGCGTGCATCCCGGATTCCGCCGCAATCATGCCAAAGGTGTGTGCGTGATCGGGCATTTCGAGAGCAGTGGCGAGGCACGGGTGTTCTCGGCTGCGCAAGTGTTCAACGAACCGCGCACCCCGGTGGTGGGGCGGTTTGCGTTGCCGGCGGGTAATCCCTATGCCCCGGACAGCAGCGTGCCGATTCGCAGTCTGGCGCTGCGCTTCACCCAGGCCAATGGTCAGCAGTGGCGCACCGGGATGAACAGCATGCCGGTGTTCCCGGTGGGCACGCCTGAGGCGTTCTATCAGTTGCTGCAGGCGCAGTCGCCGGATCCGGCCACAGGCAAACCTGACCCAGGCAAGGTGCCGGCGTTCTTCGCCGCGCACCCGGAAACTGTGCCGTTTCTGACCTGGGTGAAGACCGCCAAGCCATCGGCCAGTTACGCCACCGAAACCTATAACAGTGTCAATGCGTTCTATCTGGTGGACGCCAGCGGGAAGCGGCAAGCCGTGCGCTGGAGCATGACGCCATTGGCTAAAGACGCGGCGGGTGACAGCGCACCTGAGGGCGCTGACTTTCTGGAAAAGGATCTGGTGCAACGGCTTGCCGCTGCGCCGCTGCGTTTTCAGTTGAATATCACGTTGGCTAACGCCGGTGACCCGGTGAACGACGCCAGCAAGGCCTGGCCCGAAGGGCGCAAGGTTGTGAACGCCGGCACCCTGGTGCTGGAAAAGACTCAGCCGCAACTGAGCGGTGAGTGCCGCGACATCAATTACGACCCGTTGGTGTTGCCAGCCGGGATTCAAGGCTCCGACGACCCGTTGCTCGCGGCCCGTTCCGCCGGTTACGCCAATTCCTATCGGCGTCGCACCCGCGAAGTCAGCCAGTTGCCCGCCGCCAAACAGGAGACTCGTCCATGAGCGCTCAACCGACTCATTTCGCGCTGTTGGCGCGACTGCTGCATTGGCTGATGGCGCTGATGATCATCGCGATGCTGTTTATTGGCGCCGGCATGGTCACCTCGGTCTCCGAACGGCATGAATGGCTGATCCACCTGCACAAGCCCTTGGGCATTGCGATTCTGCTGCTGGTGATCGTGCGTCTGCTGGTACGTTTCTCCACACGCCAGCCGCCGCTGCCGGTGGATCTGCCGGGCTGGCAGGTGATGGCTGCGAAGGCCTCGCATCTGTTGCTTTATGCGTTGATGCTGGTGCTGCCGCTGCTCGGTTGGGCGATGATCAGCGCCTCGGGCGAGCCGGTGATGCTCAGTGCATCGCTGCAGTTGCCGTCGATTGTCCCGGCCGATGCGCAGTTGTTTGCGTTGCTGCGCAGCGCTCATGGTTATCTGGCTTATCTGCTGTTTCTGACGGTGCTGGTGCACTTGGCGGCGGCGCTGTTCCATGGCTGGGTGCGCCGTGACGACGTGCTGGACAGCATGTTGCGCGGTCGCAATCGCGGTTAGCTGACCGCAATGGCGCATTGTGACGATGCGCCATTTTCCGGGACAGCCTCCGTTCCTTTGACCAGGCAAGGGAAGGGATCAGCGCAGTGTGTCGACCATGTCGGCAATGGTCGTCAGCACGTCTTTGCCTAATTGACTGGAGCGTTTGCCCGACCAGCCGGTTTGCGCGTTCGGCGCGTCGTCGTGATCCTTGAACGGCATTTCCAGGGTCAGTGACAGGCAATCGTACTTCTGGCCAACGCTGTTGCACGCCAGGGTCATGTTGGCTTGGCCCGGTTCGTCACGGGTGTAGCCGTATTTGGTCTGGAAGTCTTTGGTGGTGTGTTTCAGATGGCTGCGAAAATGTTCTTCGAGTTTCTCCAGCCGCGGCGTATACCCCGGATTACCTTCGCAGCCAGCGGTGAAGACATGAGGGATTTCCTCATCGCCGTGTACGTCGAGAAACAGATCGACGCCGTATTTTTCCATCTGCTGCTGCACGAAAAGGACTTCAGGGCTGATTTCCTGGCTGGCGCTTTGCCAGGCACGGTTCAAGTCTTGCCCCATGGCGTTGGTGCGCAGATGCCCATGGAAGGCGCCGTCCGGGTTCATGTTGGGCACCAGGTACAGATCGGCACTGGCGAGCAGTTTATTCAGCACCGGATCGTCGTGTCTTTCCAGGCGTTCGATCACCCCTTCCATGAACCACTCAGCCATGTGCTCGCCCGGGTGTTGCTGGGCGATGATCCAGATTTTGCGCTGACCTTGCGCGCCGCTGCCTTTGCGCAGTAACTGAATATCGCGGCCCTCGACACTTTTACCTGTCGCCAGCAACTCGGCGCCGGCCTTGATCAGCGCTTGTTCGATCAGCCAGTCGTGACGGCCGCGGCTATAGGGTTCGAAATAGGCGAACCAGGCGTGAGTCTGGGTGGCTTCCAGGCAGAAACGCAGGCAGTCGCCTTCGAAAATGGTGGGTACGCGGAACCAGTTGACGTGATCGTAGGAGGCTACGGCCTGATAACCATCCCAGGCTTTGTTGTACGAAGATTGACTGGCGTTGTTGAGGCGAAACCAGTGTTCCTGACCGACGTGAAGACCGCTGGCCTTGAAGTGGAACCACTGAAAGTGGGCGCTTCGGGTGTCCGGGCGGATGGCCAGAACCGGATTGAGCGGATTGCTGATGTCGATGACTTGAATATTGCCGGTATCGAAGTTGGCACTGATGTCGAACGAAGATTTGGCCACGGTCATAATCGATTCCTGAGTATGATTTTTATGGTGGCTACTTTACACGCAAGACAGAGATGAAACCGAGGGGAAATGCGGGGTCGTGGCGGGGGCGTCCTCCATGACGCTCATGCAGCTTAGAGGCTATGCGATTGATTCTCAAGCGCTAATTGCTATTAGTTTTCCCCAATGTGGCTGGGCTTCGCTTGCCAAGCGATATTCTTTTGATACTATCGGCGTCATTGAATTTGCAGCACTTAACGACTTCATTAGCCTGAAGCCATAAGCCCGAAAAACGGGTAAAAAAAGACCCGGCAAAAAGCCGGGTCAAAAACCGTGATTAGCCTGATGAGGAGATAGTCCAGAAGACCGACCTAAGGTCTCTGGTCCATCGACTGATCTCGCGATCAGTTGCTTGCAATAATAATCATTATCATTTGCAAGTCAAATGTTTTTATCTGTGCGATTGGAAAACTCTTTCCCGCACGATCGTCCCCCGTTCCTCAGACTTCATCGCCATCGAGCGAGTGGTCAACCATCGCCCGCGCCATATCCACCATATGAACCACTGAAAACGCCAGGTCGCGATTCGCGCCTTGCAGGTTTTCCGCAGCCTTGAAAGCAGTGGCGGCCGCGCAGCGCAACAGATCGGAGGCGTGCACCAAGGCTTCTTCGCCACTGAGATGCTGTTTGACATCGAAAAAACGCTCATCGACCTCGGGTTCTGACACAGCTGGTTTCAAGTAATAATCCAAGGCTCGCTGCGCCGCGGCGTTGCCTTGTGGTGAAGTAAACGTGGTGTCCATCTGCAGATCGGGCAAGTCTTTGCTGCTGATATTCATGATGAAAGGCCGCTCCTTGTTCGATTGATAATCCGTGCCTTCAGAATAGTACGATGCGTAGTTGTGACCACATTTTTAATACTACAATATGTGTTTTGTTGGCCGGAGGTGTCCGAGTAAGGTGCCGCACATGGATAAATGGATTGAGTTGGTCAAGGCCAAGATGAGTGAGCTCAAAATCACTCAAACAGAGCTCGGAGAGCGCGTCGGCATGTCCCAGGGGGGCATCGGTCATTGGCTGAACAAACGTCGCGAACCCGGTATCACGCAGATGAACCGCGTGCTGCAAGCGCTCGGCATGGATTTCCTTGAAGTGGTGCTGGTGATTCGTGAGCCGCAGGTGACGCCGGATGACGAGATGCCGCTGGCGCAGAAGTACAACCCGTACTTTCGTTACCCGGTCAGCGACTGGCAGACACCCTGCGAGGTGCGCGAGAACGGATCCGCCTATGCCCCGGCGTCAGCCAGGCAGCGGTTCGCACTCACGGATTATCATGCCCGTGGTGCGGCGTTCTGGCTGACGGTGGCAGGGAATTCGATGACCGCTCCCAGCGGTCAGAGTATTGCCGAAGGCATGCTTATTCTGGTGGATCCAGAGGTCGAGGCCGTGCCTGGTAAGCTGGTGATTGCCCAGTGGGCGGGCAGCGATGAAGCGATTTTTCGCAAGCTCGACGAAGAGGGCGGCCAGCGTTATCTGGTGCCGCTCAATCCGACCTGGCCCAAGGCCCTGTTTACCGATGAATGTCGAATCATCGGCGTCGTGGTACAGGCTACGGCGCGTTTCTAGTCAGATCGATCCTCGCCAGGCGCAGGATCGATCCTTCACTCACGCTTCTTCCAGTTCAACCAAAGCGCTGCCTTCGCCGACCATTTCGCCTTCCTGGCAATACAGCGCTTTGATCACCCCGGCATGTGGTGCGCGGATGCTGTGTTCCATCTTCATGGCTTCCAGCACCACCAGTTGCGCACCGGCCTCGACCTTCTGCCCGGGCTCGACCAATACCCGTACGATGCTGCCGTTCATTGGCGCAGTCAGACCGCCCTGATGAGTGTGACTGGCTTCGGCCGCACTGATCGGATCGTACGCCTCGATACGCCGCAACTCGCCATCCCAGCGCAGATACAGCGAATCTCCCTGACGAATAGCGCGCAACGTGCGACGTACGTTCTCTTGCTCAACCACCAGCGTCTCGCCCGTTAGTGTGGCGTTGCCACCTGAACTCAGCGTCAGCGCTCGATCCTGGCCCTCACAGCTCAAGTGCAGGGTGAATTCCTTCGGCAGGCCGGTGCGCAATCCGCTGTTAAGCGACCACGGCGAAGAAGGATCGTCCGCCCGCATAACGCCCGGCAGACTCTGCGCGAACGCCTGCGCCGCTGCATCCCAGAAAGCATCGCTCAACTCGCCCGGCGGCGGCAGTAGCTGCTCCTGATAACGCGGAATAAACCCGGTATCCAGTTCTGCTGCCGCAAACGCCGGGTGAGCGATGATGCGTCGCAGGAAGTTGATGTTGGTTTTCAACCCGCCAATGGCGAATTCGTCGAGCATGCACAACAAACGCAGGCGCGCCTGTTCACGATCCTCGCCCCAGGCGATCAACTTGCCGAGCATCGGGTCATAGAACGGCGAAATTTCATCACCTTCTTCAACGCCACTGTCGACTCTGCGCCCCGGCCCCTCAGCCGATTCGCGATACAGCTGCAAGCGGCCAGTCGCCGGCAGAAAATCATTTGCAGGGTCTTCGGCGTACAACCTGACCTCAATCGCATGGCCGTCAAGCGGCACTTGATCCTGCGTGATCGGCAGCGTTTCACCACGGGCCACGCGGATCTGCCAGGCCACCAGATCAAGACCGGTAATCGCCTCGGTCACCGGGTGCTCAACCTGCAGCCGGGTGTTCATCTCCATGAAGAAGAATTCGCCGCGTGCGTCGAGCAAAAACTCCACCGTCCCCGCGCCGACGTAACCGATGGCCTGTGCCGAACGCACCGCCGCTTCACCCATGGCCTTGCGCAGTTGCGGCGACAGGCCCGGTGCCGGGGCCTCTTCGACCACTTTCTGATGGCGGCGTTGAATCGAGCAGTCACGCTCATTGAGGTACAGGCAATGGCCGTGCTGATCGGCAAACACCTGGATTTCCACATGACGGGGTTTGAGCAGGTATTTCTCTACCAGCATCCGCGAGTCGCCGAATGACGACTGCGCCTCACGCTGAGCGGAGGCGAGGGCTTCAGCCAGTTGACTGACGTCCTCAACCACTTTCATGCCTTTGCCGCCACCACCGGCCGTGGCCTTGAGCAACACCGGGTAACCGATGCGTTCGCAGGCGTCACGGAAGGTGTCGATATCCTGTGCTTCGCCGTGATAACCCGGCACCAGCGGTACACCAGCGGTTTCCATCAGCGCTTTGGCGGCTGATTTGCTGCCCATGGCGTCGATGGCGGACGCGGGTGGGCCAAGAAATATCAGGCCCGCCGCCTCGATAGCGCGGGCGAACCCGGCGTTTTCGGAAAGAAAACCATAACCCGGATGAATCGCTTGAGCGCCGCAGGCCTTGGCCGCCGCGATCAGTTTGTCGATTTGCAGATAACTGTCAGCCGCTTTGCTGCCACCGAGATCAACACGGATATCCGCTTCTCGGCTGTGCCGCGCTTCACGGTCGGTAGCGCTGTGCACCGCGACAGTGGTCAGGCCCAAGGCTTTGGCGGTGCGCATGACCCGGCAAGCGATTTCGCCACGGTTGGCCACCAGCAGGGTGGTGAGAACAGGTGCGCTCATCAACGCGGCTCCTTGGTGGTGGTTGCGGCTTGCCAGTTCGGCGGACGTTTTTGCAGAAAGGCACGCAAGCCTTCCTGGCCTTCGGGGCTGACGCGGATACGCGCGATGGCGTTTTCGGTGTAGCGGCGCAGGGCCGGGGTCAGTGAGCCGTTGCCGACTTCGCGCAGCAGATCTTTACTGGCGCGCAGCGCAGCGGGGCTGTTGAGCAGCAGCTTGTCGATCCATTGCTCAACCTGTTGCTCCAGCTCAACGGCCGCATAGCTCTCGGACAATAAACCGAGTTCTCGCGCTCGCTGGCCGCCAAAACGCTCGGCGGTCAGGGCATAACGACGTGCTGCGCGTTGACCGATGGCTTGCACCACGAACGGACTGATCACCGCCGGCGCCAGACCGATGCGTACTTCCGACAGGCAGAACTGCGCATCATCGGCGCCGATGGCCATGTCGCAGCAACTGATCAGGCCCAATGCGCCACCGAACGCTGCGCCTTGCACCACGGCTAGCGTCGGGATTTTCAGTTTGGCGAGGTTGTACATCAGCTCAGCCAGCTCGCGCGCGTCGTCCAGGTTGGTGTGGTAGTCGAGTTCGGCCGATTGCTGCATCCAGGCCAGATCGGCGCCGGCGCTGAAGTGCCGGCCACGGCCGCGCAGCAGCAGGAAGCGCAGGCTGGTATCGCTGGCAACCTTGTCGAGGGCCAGGATCAGTTCGCGGATCATCTGGGCATTGAAGGCGTTGTTCTTTTCTGCACGGTTGAGCCACAGCGTCGCGAAACCCCGTGGGTCACTGTGCAGTTCGAGGGTGTTGAAATCGCTCATATTCGTCCATCTCCACGGTCCTTGTGGGAGCGGGCGTGCTTGCGAAAGCGTCTATTGAGTCACATCCATAGTGGATGTGCCGCCGTCTTCGCGAGCAAACCTGCGCCCACAAAACATCACATCCGGAACACGCCAAAGCGGCTCGGTTCGATAGGCGCGTTCAGTGACGCGGACAAGGCCAGGGCCAGCACATCGCGGGTCTGCGCCGGGTCGATGACGCCGTCGTCCCACAGGCGTGCACTGGAGTAGTACGGGTGACCCTGCTCTTCGTACTGGTCGAGGATCGGCTGCTTGATCTCGGCTTCCTGTTCCGCACTGAAGGCCTGGCCGCTGCGTTCGGCCTGTTCACGCTTGACCTGCACCAGCACGCCTGCTGCCTGTTCGGCGCCCATCACGCCAATCCGCGCATTCGGCCACATCCACAGGAAGAGCGGATCGTAGGCCCGGCCGCACATGCCGTAGTTACCGGCGCCGAAGCTGCCGCCGATGATCACGGTGAATTTCGGCACCTTTGCACACGCCACGGCGGTGACCAGTTTTGCGCCGTGCTTGGCGATGCCGCCCGCCTCGTATTTCTGACCGACCATGAAGCCCGTGATGTTTTGTAAAAACAGCAGTGGAATACCGCGCTGGCAGGCCAGTTCGATGAAGTGCGCGCCTTTTTGCGCGGCTTCGGCGAAGAGGATGCCGTTGTTGGCGAGAATCGCGATCGGATACCCGTGCAGATGTGCGAAACCGCACACCAGCGTGGTGCCGAACAGCGCCTTGAATTCATCGAACACCGAACCGTCGACCAACCGCGCAATCACTTCGCGCACATCGAACGGTTGCTTGGCGTCCGCCGAAACCACGCCATACAACTCGTCGCTGGCGTACAGCGGAGCAATCGGCGTGCGCTGCTGCACTTCGCCGAGTTTGCGCCAGTTGAGGTTGGCGACGCTGCGGCGGGCAAGGGCGAGGGCGTGTTCGTCGCTCTCGGCGTAATGGTCGGCGACCCCGGAAATCTTGCAGTGCACATCGGCACCGCCCAGCTCTTCGGCGCTGACCACTTCACCGGTCGCGGCTTTCACCAGCGGCGGGCCGGCGAGGAAAATCGTCGCCTGATTGCGCACCATGATCGCTTCATCGGCCATCGCCGGCACATACGCGCCGCCCGCCGTGCACGACCCCATCACCACGGCAATCTGCGCAATGCCCATCGCGCTCATGTTGGCCTGGTTGAAGAAAATCCTCCCGAAGTGCTCGCGATCCGGGAACACCTCGTCCTGACGCGGCAGGTTGGCGCCGCCCGAGTCCACCAGGTAAATGCACGGTAGCCGGTTCTGCTGGGCGATGGTCTGGGCCCGCAGGTGTTTCTTCACCGTCAGCGGGTAGTACGAGCCACCTTTTACGGTCGCATCGTTGGCGACGATCATGCATTCGACGCCTTCCACGCGGCCGATCCCGGCAATCACCCCGGCGGCTGGCACGTCCTCACCATAAACGGCGTAAGCCGCGAGTGGGCTGATTTCCAGAAACGGCGAGCCCGGATCGAGCAAGCGGTTGATCCGCTCACGCGGCAGCAGTTTGCCGCGTGAGGTGTGACGCTCCTGAGCTTTCGCGCCGCCGCCCTGGGCCACTTGGGCGAGCAGGGTGTGCAGGGCGTCGACTTGTTTGAGCATCGCTGCGCTGTTGGCGGCGAATTCCGCTGAACGAGGATTGAGCTGAGTGTGCAGGGTAGCCATGGTCAGCTCCGTTTAGCGGGTTTCGTTGAACAGTTCGCGACCGATCAGCATGCGACGGATCTCACTGGTGCCTGCGCCGATTTCGTACAGCTTGGCGTCACGCAGCAGGCGGCCAGCCGGGAATTCGTTGATGTAACCGTTGCCGCCAAGAATCTGGATCGCGTCGAGGGCCATTTGCGTGGCGCGCTCGGCGGTGTAGAGGATCACCCCGGCGGCGTCCTTGCGCGTGGTTTCACCGCGTTCGCAAGCCTGAGCCACTGCATAGAGGTAGGCACGGCTGGCGTTCAGTTGGGTGTACATGTCGGCGACTTTGCCCTGGATCAGCTGGAATTCGCCGATGCTCTGGCCGAACTGCTTGCGGTCGTGGATGTACGGCACGATCAGGTCCATGCACGACTGCATGATCCCGGTCGGGCCGCCGGACAGTACGACGCGTTCGTAATCGAGGCCGCTCATCAGGACTTTCACGCCGCCGTTGAGGGCGCCGAGGATATTGTCTTCCGGCACTTCGACGTCATCGAAAAACAGCTCGCAAGTGTTGGAGCCGCGCATGCCGAGCTTGTCGAACTTGTTGCTGCGGCTGAAGCCTTTCCAGTCACGCTCGACGATGAACGCGGTGATGCCGTGCGGGCCTTTTTCCAGATCGGTCTTGGCGTAGATCACGTAGGTGTTGGCGTCGGGGCCGTTGGTGATCCAGGTTTTGCTGCCGTTGAGGACGAAGCGGTCGCCGCGTTTGTCGGCGCGCAGCTTCATCGAAACCACGTCGGAGCCGGCATTCGGCTCGCTCATCGCCAAAGCACCGACGTGCTCGCCGCTGATCAGCTTGGGCAGGTATTTGATTTTCTGTTCGTGGTTGCCGTTGCGGTTGATCTGGTTGACGCAGAGGTTGGAATGCGCACCGTAGGACAGCGCCACCGAGGCCGAGCCGCGGCTGATTTCTTCCATCGCGACCACATGCGCCAGATAACCCAGGCCTGCACCGCCGTATTCTTCCGGCACGGTGATGCCGAGCAGGCCCATGTCACCGAACTTGCGCCACATGTCGGCCGGGAACAGGTTGTCGTGATCGATCTGCGCAGCACGCGGGGCGATCTGATCGGCGACAAAGGACTGAACCTGATCGCGCAGCATGTCGATGGTTTCACCGAGGGCGAAGTTCAGGGATGGGTAGCTCATGGGTCACCTTTTGGCTTTTTTGTAGGGTGGGGAGGGCGGTCGGCTCTCACCTTTACGTTAACGTAAGCCTGCGATGAATGACTGTCAATCACCCTTTACGTTAACGTCAACTTGAGCGAGAGTAGGAGTCGTTCAAGATCGAAAACGGATTGTCTTTTGTGGGGCGGGCTTGCTCGCGAAGGCGGTGGTTCAGTCGCCATATTGGTTGAATGACACACTGCCTTCGCGAGCAAGCCCGCTCCCATCAAAAATAGAACTCCGGTAAACCCACTAATAAAGACAATAGGGGTCATCATGGATCAACCCAGTGCAAACCCGCAGCGCAGCTACACTCGCGGCTCCCAGGAGCAAGCTTTGCTGGCGATGACCATCGGTCAGCAGTTCGACCAGACTGTGGCGCAATACCCGGACGGCGAGGCGCTGGTGGTGCGTCATGAGCAGTTGCGCTATTCCTGGCGGCAACTGGGGGAGGCCGTGGATCTGCATGCCAGGGCCTTGCTCGCATTGGGATTGCAGACGGGTGACCGCCTCGGTATCTGGGCGCCGAATGGCGCGCAGTGGTGCATCACGCAAATCGCCACGGCAAAAATCGGTGTGATCCTGGTCAACATAAACCCGGCCTACCGCAGCTCCGAACTTGAATACGTATTGAAGCAATCCGGCTGCCAATGGCTGGTCTGCGCCGGGTCGTTCAAGTCCTCCAACTACCACGCCATGGTGCAGGGGCTGGCGCCGGAACTGGCCGAGCAATCGATCGGCCAGTTGCGCAGCGAGCGCCTGCCGGATTTGCGCGGAGTGATCAGTCTCGATGCGCAGCCCCCTTCAGGTTTTCTGCCGTGGTCGCAACTGGCCGATCTGGCAGCCAGTGTCCCCCTGGAGCAATTACGCGACCGCAGCAACAGCCTGCACTTGGATCAACCCATCAACATCCAGTACACCTCCGGCACCACCGGTTTTCCCAAGGGCGCGACCCTCAGTCACTACAACATCCTCAATAACGGTTACATGGTCGGCGAAAGTATTGGCCTGACGCCCCTTGATCGGCTGGTGATTCCGGTGCCGCTGTACCACTGTTTCGGCATGGTCATGGGCAACCTGGGCTGCATCACCCACGCCAGTACGATGATTTACCCCAGTGACGCCTTTGATCCGCTATTGACCCTGCAAACCGTCGCCGAAGAGAAAGCCACCGGGCTGTACGGCGTGCCAACCATGTTTATTGCCATGCTCGATCAACCGCAGCGCGCCGGGTTCGACCTGTCGAGCCTGCGCACCGGGATCATGGCTGGCGCCACGTGTCCGATTGAAATCATGCGTCGGGTGATCAACGAAATGCACATGAGCGAAGTGCAAATCGCTTATGGCATGACCGAAACCAGCCCGGTATCGCTGCAAACCGGTCCAGATGACGAACTGGAACTGCGCGTGACCACCGTCGGCCGCACCCAGCCGCAACTGGAAAGCAAGATCATCGATGAGGCTGGCAACCTCGTACCCCGAGGCACCATCGGCGAACTCTGCACTCGCGGTTACAGCGTAATGCTCGGTTACTGGGGCAACCCGCAAGCCACGGCCGAGGCCATCGATGACGCGGGCTGGATGCACACTGGCGATCTGGCGAGCATGAATGACGAGGGTTACGTGAACATCGCCGGGCGTAACAAGGACATGATCATCCGGGGTGGCGAAAACGTTTATCCGCGCGAGCTGGAAGAATTTTTCTTCACCCATCCAGCAGTGGCGGACGTGCAGGTAATCGGCATTCCCTGTTCGCGTTACGGGGAAGAGATCGTCGCCTGGATCAAATTCCATCCCGGTCACAGCGCTTCGCAGCTGGAACTGCAAACCTGGTGCAAGGAGCGCATCGCGCACTTCAAGACGCCGCGGCACTTCAAGTTCGTGGAGGAGTTTCCAATGACGGTGACCGGCAAGGTCCAGAAATTCAGGATGCGCGAGATCAGTATCGAGGAGTTGAGAGAAAAGCAGGCCTGAAAACATTCAACGGTGGGGGCAGGATTGCACGCGATAGCGCAGTGTCAGAAACATAGGTGTCGACGGAACCTGCGCCTTCGCGAGCACGCCTGCTCCCACAAAAGGTCGGTTGTGAAACAAGAATGGCAGAAAGCACAAAGGGGAGCCGAGGCTCCCCTTTAATTTTGTCGTCGCGTGCTCTTTTTATTATTGAGGCTCGGTCTGTTGTTGTTTTTAGCAACCGTGGCCTTCTACCGCTTTTTTGGCGACCCCCATCCGGGGTCAAGAGCAAACGTATTTTTTTGAGCGCTGATTTGCTTTCTCGTTAAACGATCCAACCGATTCGGGAGCTACCTGAAGGTAGTTTTATTGTTCTCTGCCCGGTTGCGGGTCACTCCTGAGAGCACCCTGAAAAGCACACCTTCTCCAAAAAAATCTGTTAGCTGCGTCTCTGCCGTGTTGTTCTTGTTATGTCAGAGTCGGTACGTCTTATTTTTATTGGTTTGCTGCTTTTTATTCTTGTTATGCCATAGAGATAGCAGAACGCGTGCCAACTTTAAAAAAGCTATATAAATCAATAGCTTGGCGTTTCTCTTGTTTTTTTCGTTCTGTCAAAGCCAGACAATTTGTTTCCGTGTTACTCGTTTAAGCCCACATTGGCGACACCGCGGTAACACCGTCCCTCATTACTGTGCGCTACGTGCCTTGGCCACACGCGAACCGCTCGGGCGACCGAGCACCGCGCTGATCTGCTGGCCTGCGTCAATCAAGGCGTCCAGGTCGATACCGGTTTTGATCCCCAGGCCGTTGAGCAGGTACACCACGTCTTCGGTCGCCACGTTACCGCTCGCGCCTTTGGCGTAAGGGCAGCCGCCGAGTCCGGCGATAGAGCTGTCGAACACCGCAATGCCTTCGAGCAGACTGGCGTAGATGTTGGCCATGGCCTGGCCGTAAGTGTCGTGGAAGTGCCCGGCGAGTTTGTCCCGTGGCACTTGTGCCGACACCACGTCGAACAGACGCCGGGTCGCGCCAGCCGTGCCAGTGCCGATGGTGTCGCCCAGCGATACTTCATAGCAGCCCATGGCGTACAACTCCCGGGCAACCATGGCCACTTGCTCTGGCGCGACCGTGCCTTCATAAGGGCAGCCAAGCACGCAGGAAACGTAACCGCGCACGGTAACGCCGTGTTGTTTCGCCGCATCCATGATGGGGGCAAACCGCGCCAGGCTTTCACTGATCGAGCAATTGATGTTGCGCTGCGAGAACGCTTCGGACGCGGCGGCGAACACCGCGACTTCCTTGACCCCGGCCGCGATAGCGTCTTCGAAGCCGCGCAGGTTCGGCGCCAGTGCGCCGTAGGTCACGCCGGGTTTGCGCTGGATCTGCGCGAAGACTTCGGCAGAACCGGCCATCTGCGGGACCCATTTGGGCGAGACGAAACTGCCGACTTCTATATAGCCCAGACCTGCGGCGCTCAGGGCATCGACCAGTTGCACCTTGTCAGCGACGCTGATGGGCTGGGCTTCGTTCTGCAGGCCATCGCGCGGGCCGACTTCGATCAGGCGTACTTCGGAGGGGAGGGACATTGGGCGGACCTGTTCTTTTGAATTCGAGATGACCCCCTCGTGGGAGCGGGGAGATGTTGTGTTCAATTACTGCGCTATCTGCTGGCTCTTGAGTGTCAGCTCCAGTGCCTGTACGCAGCGTTCTTCGGCGGTATCGAGTTCCAGCTTCATCTGTTCGATGTCGAGCAACTGCTGCTCTAGCTGTTCGCGGCGTTCGCTGATTTTCGCCAACATGCTGTTGAGCTGTTTGGTGTTACCGCTGGACGGGTCGTAGAGCTCGATCAATTCGCGACATTCGGCCAGCGAGAAACCGATGCGCTTGCCGCGCAGGATCAGCTTCAGGCTGACTTTGTCGCGTGGCGAATAGATGCGTTCCTGGCCTCGGCGCTCGGGGCTGAGCAGGCCTTGCTCTTCATAAAAGCGGATCGCCCGTGTGGTGATGTCCAGTTCACGGGCGAGGTCGGAAATGCTGTAGGTCTGGCTGCTCATGAAAGCGCTCGGAAATAGGGGCTTGGCGCTAAGCTAATGGCTGCTTTACGTTTACGTCAAGCGACGCAATGCCTTACACCTTATCCAGTTTTTTCTCATGCGCCGTCACCTGCTGGCACAACTCGATCATCTGTTCGCGCATCCAGCGGTTGGCCGGGTCCTGATCGGTGCTTTCATGCCAATACAGGTGAGTCTCCACCGGCGGCACATCGTTGACCGGCAAATTAAACGCATGCAGTTCATGCCGACGGGCGAAACGCTCCGGCACGGTCATGACCATGTCGGTCTGCTGCATCACTTGGGATGCCATCAGGTAGTGCTGGGAGCGCAGGGCGATCTTGCGCTGAATGCCCATTTTGCCCAGGGCCAGATCGACATAACCCAAGCCGCTGCGACGGCTGGAAATGTGGATATGCGTCAGCGACAGATAGTCATCGAGGCTGAGTTTTTCCTTGCCAGCCATCGGGTGCCTCTTGCGCATCGCGCAGACGTAGCGGTCTTCCATCAGCTTGACGTGGCGCACCTGCGGGTCGGTGTTGAGTGGCGCATCGACGGCAAAATCCAGTCGCCCGGCCGCCAGTTCCTTGGTGGTTTCCCGGCGTTTGGACAGAAAACTTTCGATGATCACTGTCGGTGCCAGTCGGCGCAAACGCTGGAACAGCGGCGGCAGAATCACCGCTTCAGTGAGGTCGGTCATGCTGATGCGATAGGTCTTGGCCGCTTGCGCCGGGTTGAAAATACGGCTTTCCTGAACCGACACTCGCAACAGCGACAGCGCGTTGCGCACCGGGCCGATGATGTTCTGCGCCATCGGCGTCGGCACCATGCCCTGGGCCGTACGCACGAAGAGCGGGTCGTTGAAGGTCTCGCGCAACCGCGCCAATGCGTTGGACACCGCCGGCTGAGTGATGCCGACAATCTGCCCGGCGCGGGTCAGGTTGGCTTCGGTGTAGATCGCGTCAAAGACGATGAAAAGGTTGAGGTCGACCTTGCTCAGATTCATAACGCGGCTTCTCTTGTTTTAAGGGCAGGTGTTTTAGGGGCTGACGATCACTGGATCATATATCGGTGATGAATGTTTATACACGCCGAGAATAGGCTAGGTAAATTATCAACGCTGTTCTAGCATCGATTGCATGACCTGAACAACCTCTCGAAAAAGAAGGTACTGCCCATGGATTTCGCTTATTCGCCCAAGGTGCAAGAACTGCGTGAGCGCGTGACCGCGTTCATGGACACTTACGTTTACCCGGCCGAAGCCGTGTTTGAACGCCAGGTTGCCGAAGGCGACCGCTGGCAGCCGACCGCGATCATGGAAGAGCTCAAAGCCAAGGCCAAGTCTGAAGGACTGTGGAACCTGTTTCTGCCCGAGTCGGAACTCGGCGCCGGCCTGACCAACCTCGAATACGCACCGCTGGCGGAAATCATGGGCCGCTCCTTGCTGGGGCCAGAGCCGTTCAACTGCTCGGCGCCGGACACCGGCAACATGGAAGTGCTGGTGCGCTACGCCAACGAAGAACAGAAACAGCGCTGGCTCGAACCGCTGCTGCGCGGCGAGATCCGCTCGGCGTTCGCCATGACCGAGCCGGACGTTGCCTCGTCCGACGCCACCAACATGGCCGCCCGCGCTGTGCGTGATGGTGACGAGTGGGTGATCAACGGCAAGAAATGGTGGACCTCCGGCGCCTGCGACCCGCGTTGCAAAATCCTGATCTTCATGGGCCTGAGCAACCCTGATGCGCCGCGCCACGCCCAGCACTCGATGATCCTCGTGCCGGTCGATACCCCCGGAGTGAAAATCGTCCGTCCGCTGCCGGTGTTTGGCTACGACGATGCACCGCACGGTCACGCCGAAGTGTTGTTCGACAACGTGCGCGTGCCGTACGAAAACGTCCTGCTCGGTGAGGGACGCGGCTTCGAAATTGCTCAGGGCCGACTTGGCCCCGGCCGGATTCACCACTGCATGCGGTCGATCGGCATGGCTGAACGGGCGCTGGAGTTGATGTGCAAACGCTCGGTGAACCGCACGGCATTTGGCAAACCGCTGGCACGCCTGGGCGGTAACATCGACAAAATCGCCGACTCGCGAATGGAAATCGACATGGCCCGTTTGCTGACGTTGAAAGCGGCGTACATGATGGACACCGTGGGTAACAAAGTCGCCAAGAGCGAGATCGCGCAGATCAAAGTCGTCGCGCCGAACGTGGCATTGCGCGTGATTGACCGAGCGATTCAGATCCACGGCGGGGCCGGGGTGTCGAACGATTTCCCGCTGGCCTACATGTATGCCATGCAACGCACCCTGCGGCTGGCCGATGGCCCGGACGAAGTGCACCGTGCGGCGATCGGCAAGTTCGAGATCGGCAAATATGTGCCGAAGGAAATGCTGCGCAGCGAGCGCTGATCCCGCGCCGCGTTATCGTTCTTCGCGAGCTTGCTCGCGAAGACGTCAATGCAGGTGCCAATGAGCACTCAATACACCCAAACCTCCACTCGCCGATTCTTGATCCGGCCTTCATCGGCACTGTTGGTCGCCACCGGCATCAGCGCCCCAAAGCCACGAACCTCACGCAATACCACGCCGTTCTTGACCAATTCGCGCCGCACCGCCATCGCCCGCAATTTGGACAGCAGATCCGCGCGCGCCGGGTCATCCTTGGCATCACCAAACCCCACCAGTGTTACCGCGCGATCGGTCTTGTCGTGACCCTTTATATAGTCGAGCACCCGTGCCAGATCTTGCCGCGCCTTGTTATCCAGGCTGGCGCTACCCTCTTCAAAACGGAAGTTCACGGTCAGACGTTGGGCGTGGCGGCTCAGGGATTGATAGCCCTCGGGCATCAGCGAGTTGGGAGTGACGCTCATCGCCCGCACGGTCTGACTGATAAAGCCGTTGGCGGCGACAATCGTCTGGCCCTGAGGGCTTTGCGCAAATGCCACCAACGCTCTCGCCCACAGGTTTTTGCTGTCTGGCGGCAGATAGAAGAACAGCCGTCGGGACAGCGGATAGTCTTCGGTGGCAATCAGATTGTTAAGCGCCAGCATCGATTGCGAAGCGCCATCAGCGATTGCCACGGCTTTTGCCTGACGCACATAAGGCAGGCCAATGAAGCCAATGCCTTGCGGGTCACTGCTCACGGCGTCGGATAACTGCTCGCTGGATTCGAACCTTTTCGCCTCAATGCTCAGATTTTTCCCACGAGGGCTGAGGACCAGTTCCTTAAACGTGTCGTACGTGCCGGACTGATCATCCCGCGCATATAAATGAATCGGGCCGTCACGACCGCCGAGGTCTTTCCAGGTTTTCACCTCGCCACTGAAGATGCGCGCCAGTTGTTCGGTGTCCAGTTGCTGCAGCGGGTTGTCGGGGTGAAGGATGATCGCCACACCATCGATGGCAATGACTTGCTCGGCAGCGGGATTTTTCAGGTCGCCCAGCGATTGCAGGCTGAGCAACTCGCTGTCCTTGATCTCGCGGGAGGAGGCCGCCAGATCGGCGCTGGCGTTCTTCAACGCGGCGAAACCGGTACTGGAACCGTGGGCGGCGACTTCCACCACGACGCGTTTACCTTGTGCGGTCAGGCCGACGATGCGTTGTTCGTTGGCGGTATCCGGGGGCTCGCGGTGGATTTTCAGCAGGCCTTGTTCCTGCAAAAGACCTTCGACCAGCGCCGGGCCGAGTTCAGCGCCGATGGTGTTGGAGCCTTGAATGCGCAACGCCGGGCCGTTTTCGGGTATCGGCAGGGCAGCGGCAGAGACCGTCAGCCCTGCACTCAATAGAAAAACGAACAGAACACGCAGGATCATGCCGGCACCGAATCAAGCCAAGGGGATTGCCGGGGAGATTAAGTCAGTCGCATGACCAAAAGATTACAGCGCCTCAGCCCGGGCGCGGGCGTGCTCGCGGATGGCGGCGTATCAGCTGGATTGTCGTCAACGGATACACCGAATTCGCGAGCATGCCCGCACACAGGGGAATGTGTGATGTCCGGGATCAGCTCAATTCAAGCCAGATTGGCGCATGATCCGACGGTTTTTCCATGCCGCGCAATTCATAGTCCACGCCCGCCGCTTTCACCCGTGGCAGCAGGCCGTTGGAGGCCAGGATCACGTCAATGCGCAGGCCACGCTTGGGTTCGTCTTCAAAACCACGGCTGCGGTAGTCGAACCAGCTGAACATGTCGGTCACGTCCGGGTTCAGGTGGCGATAGCTGTCGGTCAGGCCCCAGTTTTTCAGGCGTGCCATCCATTCGCGTTCTTCCGGCAGGAAGCTGCATTTGCCGGTTTTCAGCCAGCGCTTCATGTTGTCCGGGCCGATGCCGATGTCGCAATCTTCTGGGGAAATGTTCACATCGCCCATCACCACCAGCGGCTGTTCGTTGTGGAACTGGCTTTCCAGCAGTGCTTGCAGATCGCTGTAAAAACGCTGCTTGGCCGGGAATTTGGTGGGATGGTCGCGGCTTTCACCCTGAGGGAAGTAGCCGTTCATGATCGTCACCGGCACGCCTTTGGCGTCGGCGAAGGTGCCCCAGATGAAACGGCGCTGAGCGTCTTCTTCATCGGTGGCGAAACCTTTATGGATGGCAATCGGTTCCTGGCGCGAGAGCAGGGCGACGCCGTAATGGCCTTTCTGGCCATGGTAAGAGACGTGGTAGCCCAGGGCGCGCACGTCTTCCAATGGAAACTGGTCGTCGTGGACTTTGGTTTCCTGCAGGCCGATCACGTCCGGCTGATGTTTTTCGATCAGCGCTGCCAGCTGATGCGGACGGGCGCGCAGTCCGTTGATGTTGAAGGAAACAATCTTCATGGTCGGCAGTCCTGGCAAAAGGGCGATGCTAGCTGACATGTGGGATGGGGGCCAGTGTGGGGTGGGAGAAATCATTCTGGTCTGTGGGATGTGTGTTGCCTGGGCGTGCTCGCGAAGAGGCCCGCCCAGTCGATGAAGATCCCGAGTTGGTCTATACCTGAGGGGAACTGCGCCAACACCAAAAGGTTCGTACCAACAAGAGCGCAGCCATTTGAGCTGCGCCCCGGGGAGAATCACCGTCATGCCTGAAACCCAGACCGCCATCGCCGACATCCACATGCTCGACCGCGGTTATTCGCGCGAAGCCCGATCACTGCTGTATCAGGCCTATCGCCACGAGCCGACCTTCGGCTACCTGTTCGAAGCCGAGCGTCCCGGCTATGAGCAGCGGGTGCGCGCGACGGTGAGGGAACTGGTCAAGCAACACTTCCTGCAGGATCTGCCGGCCATTGGCCTGTTGGTCAACGACCGCTTGATCGGCATCGCCCTGATCGCGCCGCCGCAACGTCGCTTGGGCATCACCGACAGTTGGGCGTGGCGCCTGCGCATGGTGCTCAGCACCGGTTTGCGTTGCACTCGGCGCTATCTGGAATATCACGATGCCGTGTCCGCGTGCGTGCCCGGCGATTCGGTGCACATGCTGCCGCTGCTGGGGGTTCATCCGCAGTTCCAGGGCAAACACTTCGGCGAACAATTGCTGACGGCTGTGCACAACTGGTGCGCGGTGGACGAAACCTCCCAAGGCGTGGTGCTCGACACCGGCAATCCGCGTTACCTGGACTTCTATAAACGTCAGGGTTATCAGGAAATTGGCGAAGTTGCCGTCGGTCCGGTGCGCGAACATGTTTTTTTCCACGCCAATCCGCAGCTGTTACAAACTGCAACAGCATAACAATCGAACTTCTTGGGAAATTTCCTGTTCTATCACGCTCCCAAGCCCGTGATAGCATCCGCGCCTATGAAGTTTCCAGGAAGATTTACCAGTGGCGTGCTCGTGCTGTTAACCAGCTGCGCGGCGCTGGCGCAAAGTGAATTGGACGTGCGAATCAAACCGTCCAACGATGAACTCAAAGCCAATATAGAAGGGTATATCGGCGGCTTGGGCGACCGTGACGAAGAAGCCTTGCAGCGCTTCAGTCGCGGCGCCGAAGAGCAGGCGCGCAAGGCCGCTCAGGCATTGGGTTATTACCAGCCGCAGATTGAAAGTAAGGTCAAGGGCGGGGCCAAACCGCGCCTGGTGCTGAACATCGATCCCGGTGAGCCGATTCGCCTGCGCAATGTCACCATTCGCGTCGACGGCCCCGCAGCCGCTCTCAAATCCTTTCGTGTGCCGAAAAGCGACGTGCTCAAGCCCGGTGCGGTACTCAATCATGGCCGTTACGAAGACGCCAAACGGCTGATCCAGAATCAGGCCTCGCGCTTCGGTTTTTTCAGCGGCCACTTCACCCGTCAAAGACTCTTGGTGGATCCCCGCGCCGGGATTGCCGACGTCGAATTGATCTACGAAAGCGGCCCGCGTTATGCGCTGGGCACCGTCAGTTTCGAGGGCGACACGCCGTTCGACGAAGACCTGCTGCAACGCATGGTGCCGTTCAAGGAAGGTGAACCGTACGATTCCGAGTTGATCGCCGAATTGAACCGCAATCTGCAATCAAGTGGCTATTTCGAAGGCGTGCGCGTCGATGCCGCCCCGACTGCTGCGAAAAACGACGTGATCCCGGTGGACGTCAAACTCGACACCCGCAAGCCGCGCACCATGGGCCTGGGCCTCGGTTACTCCACCGACGTCGGGCCGCGAATCAAGGCCAACTGGACGCGCCACTGGGTCAATCCGCAGGGCGACAGCTATGGCTGGGAAGCCGAACTCTCGGCGCCGCGGCAAAACGTCGGGCTGTTCTATGACATTCCACTCGACCCGCCGCTGACCGACAAACTGCGTTGGGCCGGCGGTTATCAGTTTGAAGACATTGATGGCTCCGACACGTCGAGCAAGCTGTTGACCTTCGGCCCGGAATGGCACAGCAAGTTGCCCAGCGGCTGGCAACGGGTGATCTCGCTGAAATGGCAGCGCGAAGAATACGAACTCGGTGATGACTCCGGCCTGAGTACCCTGCTGATGCCTGGCATCAGCTATTCGTACCTCAAAAGCGACAACCGCATCGACCCGCACAACGGTTATCGCCTGGCCTTTGAAAGCAAAGTGGCGAAAGAGGGCGTCGGCTCCGACAACAATCTTCTGTATGGCACCGCGTTGGTCAAAGGCTTGACCACGGTGTTCGACAAGCATCGCTTCCTTGGTCGCGTGCAGGTCGGCGGCAGCGCCACCAATGGCTATAACTCGGTGCCGCCGTCGCTGCGTTTCTTTGCCGGTGGTGATCAAAGTGTGCGCGGTTACGACTACCAGAGCCTGTCGCCGGAAAACTCCAAGGGTGACCGCATCGGTGGCCGCTACATGGTCGCCGGCAGCGTCGAGTATCAATATTCGGTCGCCGAAAAATGGCGCGTCGCGACGTTCGTCGATCAGGGCAACTCTTTCAACAAACTCGAACTGCCGAACCTCAAGACCGGGGTTGGCATCGGTGTGCGCTGGGTTTCACCGGTGGGGCCGATCCGCCTCGACCTGGCCCACGCGCTGGACGACGATGGCGGCTTCCGGCTGCACTTTTCCATGGGGCCTGAGCTGTGAAGCGTGGTTTGAAAATAACGGCGCTGGCCCTGTTGGCGCTGGTGATGTTGATTGTTTTGAGCATCGCTGCGGTGTTGGGTACGCAGGCTGGCAGCCGTTGGGCGCTGAGTCGGGTGCCGGGCTTGAGCGTGGAAAATTTCCAGGGTCGCCTCGGCGGACAATGGAGCGCCGACCATCTGGTGTGGCAGCAGGACAGCAGTCGTGTCGAGCTGGACAAACCGATCTTCGCCTGGTCACCGCTGTGCCTGACCCGCATGACGTTGTGCATCGAACAGCTCAAGGCTGATCAGGTCATCCTTCAATTCCCGCCGAGCGAAGAGACCACCGAAAGCGGCCCGATCAAACTGCCGGATCTGCAATTGCCGGTGGCTATCGAGTTGGGCGACGTCGAGGTTGGCAGTTTGCTGTTCAACGGCAGCGAGCAACTCAAAGGCCTGAAACTGGCGGCGCACTGGACGGCCAAGGGCCTGCAGATCGACAGCGTGAAATTGCAGCGCGACGACCTCAGCCTGAACCTGTCGGGCCTGTTGCAGCCGACCGCCGACTGGCCGCTGAACATCGCCGGTGATCTGACTTTACCTTCGCCGAGTAGCGATCCCTGGACACTGGCGTTGAAAGTCGACGGCGATTTGCTCAAGACCCTCAACCTGCACGCCGACAGCCGTGGCTACCTCGATGGCCAGTTGAGTGGTGAGCTGCAACCGCTGGCAGATAATCTGCCGGCCACAGTGCGCATCACCAGCGAGACGTTCAAACCGAGCGCCGACCTGCCAGACACCCTGCAACTCAATCAACTGCTGCTGACCGGTGAAGGCAACCTGAAAGACGGTTACCAGTTGCTCGGTCACGCGACGCTGCCTGCCGAACAAGGCCCGGTGGCACTGTTACTCAAAGGCAAGGTCGACGCCAGCGGCGCGCAAATCGCCGGCCTTGACCTGAGCGCCAATGACAAGCAAAGCCTCAAGCTGACCGGCAGTGTTGACTGGAGCAAAGGCATCACCGCTCAGGCCAACATCAATTGGCAGGACTTTCCGTGGCATCGGCTTTATCCGGTGATCGACGAGCCAGAAGTCGCTTTGCGCACCTTCAATGGCGAAGTCTCCTACACCGACGGTCAATACATCGGTAATTTCGCCGCCGCGCTGGATGGCCCGGCGGGGGCGTTCAGCCTGAGCAGTCCGTTCAGCGGCAGCCTGAAACAGATCGCCCTCCCGCAATTCAAAATGGAAGCGGGGCAGGGCAAGGCCGAAGGTCATGTCAACGTGCAGTTCGCCGATGGCATTGCCTGGGACACCGCGCTAGATCTGTCGGCGTTGAACCCGGCGTACTGGGTCGCGGAACTGCCGGGCACCTTGGCAGGGCCGCTGAACAGCAAAGGTGAATTGAAGAACGAACGCCTGAGCCTGACCGCCGACCTCGATCTCAAAGGCAAACTGCGTGGCCAACCGGCCGTGCTGCAAGCCAAGGCTGACGGTGCTGGCGAACAGTGGACCCTCAACGCCCTGCACATCCGTCTCGGCGGCAACAGCATCAACGGCAAGGGCAGCCTGCAAGAGAAACTCACCGGGCAGATCGACATCAAGCTGACGCGCTTGGCCCAGCTCTGGCCGCAACTGCGCGGGCAGGTCAACGGTCAGGTCAACGTCGCCGGCACCTTGAAAGCGCCGCAAGGCAAACTCGGCCTGCAAGGTTCGCAACTGGCCTTCCAGGACAATCGCCTGCAAAGCCTCAACCTCGACGCCACGCTCGACAGTGCACAGCGGGCGAAAATCGATCTGAAGGGCAGCGGCATTCAGGCCGGCGATACCAATCTGGGCGTGTTGACCGCCAGCGCTCAGGGCGACATCAAGAACCAGAAACTCAGCCTCGACCTGCTCGGACCGAAGCTGAAACTGGCCTTGGGCCTGGACGGCAATCTGGACAAGGGCAACTGGCGTGGACGCCTGGCCAGCGGTGACATTCAGGCCGGTGGCCAGGATTGGAAGCTGCAAACCCCAGCCAGGCTGGAACGATTGGCCGACGGCAAAATCAATTTTGGCGCGCATTGCTGGGTGTCCGGCAGCGCCAGCCTGTGCGGTGAGGATCAACGGCTGATGCCCGATCCGAAACTGCGCTACCACCTCAAGCAGTTCCCGATTGAAAGCCTGGCGCAGTGGTTGCCCAAGGACTTCGCGTGGCAGGGCAAGCTCAACGCCGATCTAAAACTGGACCTGCCGGCCAGCGGCCCGAACGGTGTGATCAGCGTCGATGCCAGCGGCGGCACCTTGCGCGTGCGTGAAAAGGATCAGTGGCTGGATTTCCCTTACCAGACCCTCAAGCTCACCAGCAAACTCACACCGAAGCGCATTGACACCGACCTCAACTTCGTCGGCGGCAAACTTGGTGAATTGGGTGTGCAGGCGCAGCTCAATCCCTTGCCGAAGAACAAACCCCTGAGCGGTACCTTCCGTCTCACCGGGCTGGATCTGTCGGTGGCGCGGCCGTTTGTACCCATGGTCGAGAAACTCACCGGCCACCTCAACGGCAGCGGCACGATATCCGGTGGGCTGCTGGCGCCGCTGGTCAACGGCACGGTAAAGCTCAGTGAAGGCGAAGTGTCCGGTGCCGAGTTGCCGATGGAACTCAAGGATCTGCAACTGCAAGCGGTCATCGCCGGGGAATCGATACGCCTCGACGGCGGCTGGAAAAGCGGCAAGACCGGGCAGGGCAGTCTCAATGGCAACGTTGCCTGGGGCCAGGCACTCATGGTCGATCTGGCGCTCAAGGGTATGCAGTTACCCGTTAACGTCGAACCGTACGCCAAGCTCGAAGTGGCGCCGGACCTGAAGATTTCCATGGCGGGCGACGAGCTGAAGATTGCCGGCAAGGTGCTGGTGCCCAAAGGCGAAATCACCGTGCGTGAATTGCCGCCATCGACGGTAAAAGTCTCTGATGACACGATCATCGTCGGCGCGCAGACCGAAGAGGGCAAACCGCCGATGGCCATGAAAATGGACATTGACGTGGTGGTCGGTGACGACAGACTCAGCTTCGCCGGGTTCGGCCTCACGGCCAACCTGAAAGGGCGTGTGCACATCGGCGACAACATGGACACGCGTGGCGAGTTGTGGCTCAACGATGGCAGATACCGCGCCTATGGGCAGCGGTTGACGGTGCGGCGTGCGCGTCTGTTGTTTGCAGGTCCCATCGATCAGCCGTATCTGGACATCGAAGCGATTCGCCAGACTGACGACGTGATCGCCGGTATTCGCCTGAGCGGCAGTGCTGAGCAACCGACCACGCAGATCTTCTCGGAACCGGCGATGAGCCAGGAGCAGGCGCTGTCCTATCTGGTCCTGGGGCGTCCGCTGAGCACCAGCGGTGAGGACAACAACATGCTCGCGCAAGCGGCGTTGGGCCTTGGCTTGATGGGCAGTTCCGGGGTGACCAGCAGTCTGGCCAAAGACCTGGGGATTCAGGACTTCCAGCTCGACACCCAGGGCAGCGGCACCACCACCAGTGTGGTGGCCAGCGGCAACATCTCCGAGAAGCTCAGTTTGCGCTACGGCGTTGGCGTGTTTGAACCGGCCAGCACCATTGCCTTGCGCTACAAGTTGAGCAAGAAGGTTTATGTCGAAGCCGCCAGCGGTGTCGCCAGTTCGCTGGATATCTTCTACAAGCGCGATTTCTAGCTCGCGTTGCCCATAGCCGGGTCGCGACACTGCGATCCGGCTTTTCCAGAATGAATTAGACTCACCGCAACTCGAACGCTTTGCGGTATAAGGCTGCCCGAAGATAACAGGGGTGCATATGGTTCGCTTGAGTAGGGTCTTGCTCGGTAGCGATTTTGTCCGCAAGCGTTGGTCTGCGCTGGCGCTGACGGGCATTGTCTGGGGGGCGGCCGGTGTGGCCATCTTCATTGATGCGCTGGACGGCGTTCTGTATTTCCCGTTGCATCTCTTCGGCTATCTGTTGTTGCTCGAAGCCCTGATCATTCTGTTTGTGCCGGCACCTCGAACCGGGACCGCAGCCGCTTTGCGCAAGGCGCGAGGTCTGGCGTTTCTGGTGTTGGGGTTGCTGATCGTCGACAGACAACACGCCGCTGGCCTGATTCTGGCGGTGCTGTTTGGTGTGGCGTTTTTGCTCGACGGGGGCTTTCGGCTGGCAGCGGCGTTGGTGGTGCGTTTTGTCGGTTGGCAAGTGTCCCTGCTGACGGGGTTGTTCGAAATCGGCTTTGGCCTGTTCATCCTTGAACCGTATCCGACGCTCTATAAGGGCACGGTACCGTTCTGCATCGGCATGAGCGTTTTTCTCTCGGGCTGCGCGCTCTTGCGGCAGGCGTTGCGCTTTAAAAACTGGCAGTCGCCGGTCAGCCCTGCTTCGGTCAGTGCGCCGGCATGCAGCGCCGCGCTGGTGATCCACGTCTGGACACCCAGCGGCACCGTTGATGACACCCTGGTGCGCAACCGGCTGCTCAACCGCTATATCGCAGCGGTCGACATCAACGGCGTGATCTCCGCCGGCCACGCGGCATTGGAATGTGGCCCGGATATCTACATCAGCCATTACCCGCAGGACGACATTGATCGTTCAGCGGGGGATTTCGTGCGCTTGCTTCGGGCGACGCCGAACAATGATGTCGCCGGCAGGTTTCTGCCGGACTATGCGAGCGAGGTGGCTGACTGGTGCCCATCTTCGGTTCAGGTCAGTTTTGCCCACTATGATGCCCGACGGCTGAATGCGTTCTGGGCGCAATATCGGCAGAACGGCACTTATAACCTCACCAGCCGTAATTGCTCCAGTGCCGTTGCCCACAGTCTCGAAGCGGCCCTTGAAGGGGCGATGAATCGGGGGCATTCAAGCATGCTCGATTTTGTCCGAGTCATCATCAGCCCCGAGTTCTGGGTGGCGGCTCAAGTGCGCAAGCGTGCCGAGGTGATGGCCTGGACCCCCGGGCTGGTGCTCGATTATGCGCGGGCATTGCATGCCGCCATCGAGCCGGCGCCACCGGGCTGGCACAGCATTTACGCGGTGACCAAGCGTGCTTGTGGCTATGCGCTGACGGCCTTGCGGGGGCGCGAGGTGCATCCGGTGCAACCGCCAGCGCCTGCCCATCCTTCCGACGAGTCCTGATCGGCCTCCCTATAAGCCGGATTTCTGGATCGCTTTCATTTCTCAAAACGAGTCGCTGCCTTCGCGGGCAAGCCCGCTCCCACACTGGATCTGCGTTCGACGCGAAATCCTCTTTGGGCGCGACTTTGCTCGCGAAGGCGCGCAAAACCCCAGTCCACTGGTCAACTAATTACAAAGCAACCTAACTATTACGTTGACATTCGCTGCCTAGGCAGTAACATCTCGACATACATTCACTGCCTAGGCAGTTATTAGGTGAGCACATGAAGCATTTCACCCCGGACGAATTCAAACACTGCCACCTCGGCCTGTTGCTTGGCCGTGCTGCGCTGCTCAAAGACCGGATCATCGACACCCACATGGAACCCCACGGCATTACCGCCGCGCAGTTCAAGGTGTTGATCATCATGGCCCAATTCGGCGTCGACACCCCGGCCGAGCTCTGCCGGCATCTGTCGCTGGACAGCGGTTCGATGACGCGCATGCTCGATCGTCTGGAGCAGAAAGGCTTCCTGGCCCGCCAACGCAGCGAAGGTGATCGCCGTCAGGTGCAACTCAAACTCACCGAGCAAGGCCAGCAATTGGCCGATCGCCTGCCGCACATCGGCGCCGATGCGATGAATGAACTGGCAGGCGCCGTCACTCCGGACGAGTTGAGAACCCTGGAATACATCCTCAAGAAAATTCTGCTGGCAGCCGGTGACCCGATCACCCTCCAGCGGTTAGGTGAACACAATGAGCGGTAAAACCCTACGCAGCAGCCTGACGCTGGTGCTGTCGGCGATGATCCTCGCCGGCTGCGCCAACTACAGCGGCCTCGACACCCAAGGCCAAAGCCTCGAAGCGAACAGCCTCAAGGTTGGCCAATCCCTCAACGGCGTAACCCTGTCGCCGGCCGCCTGGCCGAAAAGCGACTGGTGGACCAGCCTTGGCGATCCGCAACTCGATGGCCTGATCCGCGAAGCGCTGCACGACAGCCCGGACATGCAGATCGCCGAAGCCCGTGCCCATCAGGCCAGCGCCGCCGCGTATGCCGCCGATGCCGCGCGCTATCCGACGCTGGACGCCAGCGCCGGCATCAGCCGTTCGCGCCTGGCCAAGGATCAGGATCCGCTGGGGCAGGGTGGGGCTTATTCGACGGTGCGCAACGTCAGCGCCGGCTTCAATTACAACTTCGACCTGTGGGGCGGTCAGCGTGACGCCTGGGAAGCCGCACTCGGTCAGGCCCGCGCCGCCGAAGTCGACCGTCAGGCTGCGCAGTTGACCCTCGCCGCCGACGTGGCCCGGGCCTACAGCGATCTCGGTCAGGCACACATCGTCTATGACCTGGCCAGCGAAGACCTCAAGCGCACCCAACAAATGCTTGACCTGAGCCAGCGTCGCCTGAGTTCCGGGATCGATAGCCAATACCAGTTCCAGCAAACCCAAAGCCTGGAAGCCAGTTCCGAAGCCAGCCTGATCGATGCGGAAAAACGCCTGAACAGCGCGAAAATCACGTTGGCGGTTTTGCTCGGCAAAGGCCCGGATCGCGGCAATGAAATCGCCCGCCCGAACGTCCTGCAAGCGAGCGCCGTGGCTGTGCCTTCGGTGCTGCCGGCGGAACTGCTCGGTCGTCGCCCGGATCTGGTCGCTGCGCGCTGGCGTGTAGAAGCGGCGAGCAAGGACATCGACTCGGCGAAAACCCGGTTCTATCCCAACCTCAACCTGACGGCCTCGGCCGGTGCCGAGTCCCTGTTGGGTGACGCGATGTTCGGTTCGGCCAGTCGCTTCTTCAGCATTGCGCCGACTGTCTCGGTGCCGATCTTCGATGGCGGGCGACTGCGCGCCAACCTCGATGCGCGTGACGCCGATTACGACCTGGCGGTGGCGCAGTACAACAAAAGCCTGGTCAAAGCACTGGGCGATGTCAGCGACACGATCAACCAGTTGCGTGACATCGGCCGGCAGATCGGTGCGCAGCAACACGCCACCGACATTGCCCGGGATTCTTACAACACCGTGGTCCAGCGTTACGGTTCCGGCATCGGCAACTACCTGGACGTGCTCAGCATCGAGCAGCAATTGCTCCAGGCCCAGCGTCAGTTGGCCAACCTCAATGCCGAGCAGATCGATCTGTCGATTCAACTGATGCAAGCGCTGGGCGGCGGCTTCCAGAGTGAAAACCTGACCGCAGCCAACGCCACCCCAGCCACGCCGTACAACTAATTCAAGGTATTTGTCATGGCCACTGCCCAAAACACCCAAGCTCAAGACAACACCCCGGACACCGGCAATCCACGCAAGCGCAAAGTCATGCTGCTGGTGCTGGCTGTTATCGTCCTTGTCGCCTGTGGCGGCGTCTGGGCGTATCACGAATTCATCGGGCGCTTTAACGAAAGCACCGACGACGCCTACGTCAACGGCAACGTCGTTGAAATCACGCCGCTGGTCACCGGCACCGTGGTCAGCATTGGCGCCGATGATGGCGACCTGGTCCACGAAGGCCAGGTGCTGATCAACTTCGACCCGAACGACGCCGAAGTCGGCCTGCAAAGTGCTCAGGCCAATCTGGCCCGCACCGTGCGTCAGGTGCGCGGCTTGTACAGCAACGTCGATGGCATGAAAGCCCAGGTCAACGCGCAACAGGCCGAAGTGCAAAAGGCTCAGGACAACTACAACCGCCGGAAAAATCTCGCCGCTGGCGGGGCGATTTCCAAAGAAGAACTGTCCCACGCCCGCGACGATCTGACCTCGGCGCAAAACGCCCTGGCCAATGCCAAACAGCAACTCAAAACCACCAGCGCGCTGGTCGATGACACCGTGGTGTCGTCGCACCCGGACGTGATGGCCGCTGCCGCGCAACTGCGTCAGGCCTACCTGACCAACGCCCGCAGCACGTTGATCGCGCCGGTCACCGGTTACGTTGCCAAGCGCACCGTGCAACTCGGCCAACGCGTGCAACCGGGCACCGCACTGATGGCGGTGATTCCACTGGATCAACTGTGGATCGACGCCAACTTCAAGGAAACCCAACTGAGCGGCATGCGCATCGGTCAGCCCGTGGATATCGAATCCGACATCTATGGCAGTGACGTGAAATACAGCGGCACCGTCGACAGCCTCGGCGCCGGTACCGGTAGCGCGTTCGCCCTGTTGCCTGCGCAGAACGCCACCGGTAACTGGATCAAGATCGTCCAGCGTGTGCCGGTGCGCATTCACATCAACGCCGAAGAGTTGGCCAAGCACCCGCTGCGCGTCGGTCTGTCGACCACTGTCGAGGTCAATCTGCATGACCAGAGCGGCCCGGTACTGGCTCAACAATCGCCGCAAAAAGCGTCTTTCAGCACCAACGTCTACGACCGTCAACTGGCCGAAGCCGACGCAATGATCGCGCAACTGATCCACGACAACAGCGCCGCGGTCAGCAAAACCGCGCAACGCTGATCCACCACTGACCCTGTGGGAGCGGGCTTGCTCGCGAAAACGGTGTGCCATTCAAGATTGATTTGTCTGACAGGCCGCCTTCGCGAGCACGCCCGCTCCCACAAGGGCGGGTGTAACGCTATTGAGGTTTCAAAGGATTCGCGATGAGCAATAACGCCTCTTTTACGCCGCCCAGCCTGTTGCTCAGCACCATCGGCCTGTCGCTGGCGACTTTCATGCAAGTGCTCGACACCACCATCGCCAACGTGGCGTTGCCGACGATTTCCGGCAACCTGGGGGTGAGTTCGGAGCAGGGCACTTGGGTGATCACCTCGTTTGCCGTGAGCAACGCCATTGCGCTGCCGCTGACCGGATGGTTGAGCCGGCGTTTCGGCGAGGTGAAGCTGTTTCTCTGGGCGACCCTTCTGTTTGTGCTGGCTTCGTTTCTCTGCGGTATTTCCACGTCGATGCCCGAACTGATCGGCTTTCGCGTGTTGCAGGGGCTGGTCGCCGGGCCGCTGTATCCGATGACGCAAACCCTGTTGATCGCCGTGTATCCCCCCGCCAGGCGAGGCATGGCATTGGCATTATTGGCAATGGTCACGGTGGTTGCACCGATCGCAGGGCCGATTCTCGGTGGCTGGATCACCGACAGCTACAGTTGGCCGTGGATCTTCTTCATCAACGTGCCGATCGGGATTTTTGCGGTGATGGTCGTGCGTTCGCAATTGGCCAAGCGTCCGGTGGAAACCAGCCGTCAGCCGATGGACTACGTCGGGCTGATCTCGCTGATCATCGGGGTCGGCGCGTTGCAGGTGATCCTCGACAAGGGCAATGACCTGGACTGGTTCGAATCGAACTTCATCATTATTGGTGCGGCGATTTCAGTGATCGCGCTGGCGGTGTTCGTCATCTGGGAAATGACCGACCAGCATCCGGTGGTCAATCTGCGGCTGTTTGCCCACCGCAACTTTCGCATCGGCACACTGGTGCTGGTACTGGGTTACGCCGGGTTCTTCGGCATCAACCTGATCCTGCCGCAATGGTTGCAGACCCAGATGGGTTACACCGCGACCTGGGCAGGGCTGGCCGTGGCGCCGATCGGGATTCTGCCGGTGCTGCTGTCGCCGTTTGTCGGCAAATACGCACACAAGTTCGACCTGCGTTTACTGGCCGGGCTGGCATTTCTGGCGATTGGCCTGAGCTGCTTCATGCGCGCCGGGTTTACCAACGAGGTGGACTTCCAGCACATCGCTCTGGTGCAACTGTTCATGGGCATTGGCGTGGCGCTGTTCTTCATGCCGACCTTGAGCATTCTGATGTCGGACTTGCCGCCGAGCCAGATCGCCGACGGCGCGGGCCTTGCGACATTCCTGCGAACGTTGGGCGGTAGCTTCGCGGCGTCGCTGACCACCTGGATCTGGATTCGCCGGGCCGATCAACACCATGCCTATATGAGTGAAAGCATCAGCACCTATGAGCCCGCGACGCGGGAGGCGTTGAATCAATTGGGCGGGGCGAGTGCTCCGGCGTATGCGCAACTCGACCATGTGCTGACCAGCCAGGCGTACATGCTCTCCACCGTGGATTACTTCACGCTGCTGGGCTGGGGGTTCATGGGGTTGATTCTGATTGTGTGGCTGGCGAAGCCGCCGTTTGCGGCGAAGGCGGGGCCTGCTGCCAGCGGGCACTAAGTAGAACGCGGTCAAAAATGTGGGAGCGGGCAGGGCTGGCGGCGGCGCAAAATCAAACGGCGCCAGCGCATACCCATTCTCATCCACCTGTAACGCCCAACCCTGACGGTCCCAGTCCCCCAGCACAATCCGCTTCGCCGCCTGCTCGGCGAGCTGCAGCTTATGAATCGCCGGCCGATGGGTGTGCCCGTGAATCAGGGTCTTCACGCCAAACGCCTGCATGATCCGCGGAATCTCTTGCGGCGTGACATCGACAATGTCGTTGGCCTTCATCCGCGTCTGCGCCCGGCTTTCGCTTCGCAGTTTGCGCGCCAGTTTGTGGCGTGTGCTCAGCGGCAGATGGCGCAAGATGAACCGGGTGATCGGATTACGCAGGTAGCGGCGCAGCTTCATGTAGCTGACGTCGCGGGTGCAAAGACTGTCGCCGTGCATCAACAGCACCGGCTCACCGTAAAATTGCACGACGCTCGGGTCCTTCAACAGCGTGCAGCCGGCCTGTTTACAGAAGGCCTTGCCGAGCAGGAAGTCGCGATTGCCGTGCATCAGAAAAATGGCCGTGCCGCTGTCGCTCAATTGGCGCAGGGCCTGGCAGATGGAACGCTGGAAGGGCGTCATGGCATCGTCGCCAATCCACGCCTCGAAGAAGTCGCCCAGAATGTACAACGCACTCGCCGAGCGGGCGCGTCCGGCGAGCAAACTCAGAAACGCCCGGGTAATGTCCGGGCGCTCCTCTTCCAGATGCAAGTCTGAAATCAGCAGTATCACGCTTCGATGATCTCGGCTTTCTCGATGATCACGTCGTCTGCTGGTACGTCCTGGTGGCCTGCCTTGGACGTGGTGGAAACGCCTTCGATCTTGTCGACAACGTCGAAGCCCGCAACCACTTTACCGAATACCGCGTAACCCCAACCCTGAGCGGTCTTGGCGGTGTGGTTGAGGAAGCCGTTGTCGGTGGCGTTGATGAAGAACTGGGCCGATGCCGAATGCGGGTCCATGGTGCGAGCCATGGCCAGGGTGTACTTCTCGTTCTTCAGACCGTTGTCAGCTTCGTTCTGAATGCTTGGGCTCTTGTCTTTCTTTTCCTTCATGCCAGGCTCGAAACCGCCGCCCTGGATCATGAAACCTTTGATCACACGGTGGAACACGACGTTCTCGTAGTGACCTTTTTTAACGTATTCGATGAAGTTGGCCGCGGTGATCGGGGCTTTTTCTTCGTTCAACTCGATGACGATGTCACCGAAATTAGTGGTCAGTTTTACTTGAGTCATGATCGCTACTCTTTATAAGGAATTCGTGGGTATGGGCCATTTACACCCTTTACCGGTTCAGCCCCTGAAGGCCGAGGTGCGCAGTTTAGCGTGACAGGCGTGAATTTCGAGGCAGTTTTTCATTTCCGTGCGATTAAATGCACGCCTTTATAGGGCCTGCTCTGTCAGCCCCTTGACAGCATCGGCTATGATAGCGGCTTTGTTTTGTCTGGCCCCCTCTGCGGCCGCGCACCTGTAAGTCAAGGATCCTATGAGCAAGCCCACTGTCGACCCTACCTCGAATGCCAAGTCCGGCCCTGCCGTGCCGGTCAATTTCCTGCGGCCGATCATCCAGGCAGACCTGGACTCGGGCAAGCACACCCAGATCGTCACCCGTTTCCCGCCGGAGCCCAACGGCTACCTGCACATCGGCCACGCCAAATCGATCTGCGTGAACTTCGGCCTGGCCCAGGAGTTCGGCGGCGTCACGCACCTGCGTTTCGACGACACCAACCCGGCCAAGGAAGATCAGGAATACATCGACGCGATCGAAAGCGACGTCAAATGGCTGGGCTTCGAATGGTCCGGCGAAGTGCGCTACGCCTCGCAGTATTTCGACCAGTTGCACGACTGGGCGGTGGAGTTGATCAAGGCCGGCAAGGCCTACGTCGACGACCTGACCCCTGAGCAGGCCAAGGAATACCGTGGCAGCCTGACCGAACCTGGCAAGAACAGCCCGTTCCGCGACCGTTCGGTTGAAGAAAACCTCGACTGGTTCGCCCGCATGCGCGCCGGTGAGTTCCCGGACGGCGCCCGCGTGCTGCGCGCAAAGATCGACATGGCCTCGCCGAACATGAACCTGCGTGACCCGATCATGTACCGCATCCGCCACGCCCATCACCACCAGACCGGTGACAAGTGGTGCATCTACCCCAACTACGACTTCACCCACGGTCAGTCGGACGCCATCGAAGGCATCACTCACTCGATCTGCACCCTGGAGTTCGAAAGCCATCGTCCGCTGTACGAGTGGTTCCTCGACGCACTGCCAGTGCCGGCGCAACCGCGTCAGTACGAGTTCAGCCGTCTGAACCTCAACTACACCATCACCAGCAAGCGCAAGCTCAAGCAACTGGTCGATGAAAAGCACGTCAATGGCTGGGACGATCCGCGCATGTCCACGCTGTCGGGCTTCCGCCGCCGTGGCTACACGCCGAAGTCGATCCGCAACTTCTGCGAAATGATCGGTACCAACCGCTCCGACGGCGTGGTTGACTTCGGCATGCTCGAATTCAGCATCCGTGACGACCTCGACCACAGCGCCCCGCGCGCCATGTGCGTGCTGCGTCCGCTCAAAGTCGTGATCACCAACTACCCGGAAGGCCAGGTCGAGAACCTCGAACTGCCGCGCCACCCGAAAGAAGACATGGGCGTGCGCGCGCTGCCGTTTGCCCGGGAAATCTACATCGACCGTGAAGACTTCATGGAAGAGCCGCCGAAAGGCTACAAACGTCTGGAATCGGGCGGCGAAGTGCGTCTGCGCGGCAGCTACGTGATCCGTGCCGACGAAGCGATCAAGGACGCCGATGGCAACATCGTCGAACTGCGTTGCTCCTACGACCCCGAAACTCTGGGCAAGAACCCTGAAGGCCGCAAGGTCAAAGGCGTGGTTCACTGGGTGCCGGCCGCTGCCAGCGTCGAGTGCGAAGTGCGTCTGTACGATCGTCTGTTCCGTTCGGCCAACCCTGAGAAGGCCGAAGACAGCGCCAGTTTCCTCGACAACATCAACCCTGACTCACTGCAAGTGCTGACCGGTTGTCGTGCTGAGCCATCGCTTGGCAATGCACAGCCGGAAGACCGTTTCCAGTTCGAGCGCGAAGGCTACTTCGTCGCCGATTTGAAGGACTCGAAACCAGGTCAGCCGGTATTCAACCGTACCGTGACCCTGCGTGATTCGTGGGGCCAGTGATTCAAGGGATTTAACGTGCTAACGATCTACAACACGCTCACCAAGAGCAAAGAAGTCTTCAAGCCGCTCGATGGCAACAATGTGCGCATGTACGTCTGCGGGATGACCGTGTACGACTACTGCCACCTGGGCCATGGTCGCAGCATGGTCGCGTTCGACCTGGTGACCCGCTGGTTGCGGTTCAGCGGTTACAACCTGACTTACGTGCGCAACATCACCGACATCGACGACAAGATCATCAACCGCGCCAACGAGAACGGTGAATCGTTCGAAGCGTTGACCGAGCGCATGATTGCCGCGATGCACGAAGACGAAGCGCGCCTGAACATCAAGAAGCCGGACATGGAGCCGCGTGCCACGGATCACATTCCGGGCATGCACGCGATGATCCAGACCCTGATCGACAAGGGCTACGCCTACGCCCCGGGCAATGGCGACGTGTACTACCGCGTCGGCAAGTTCATGGGCTACGGCAAGCTGTCGCGCAAGAAGATCGAAGACCTGCGCATCGGTGCGCGGATCGAGGTCGACGAAGCGAAGGAAGATCCGCTGGACTTCGTGCTGTGGAAAGGCGTCAAACCGGGCGAGCCTAGCTGGGAATCGCCATGGGGCGCCGGGCGTCCGGGCTGGCACATCGAGTGCTCGGTGATGTCCACCTGCTGCCTGGGTGAGACGTTCGATATTCATGGCGGCGGCAGTGATCTTGAGTTCCCGCACCACGAAAACGAAATCGCCCAGAGCGAAGCGGCCACTGGCAAGACCTACGCCAACGCGTGGATGCATTGCGGCATGATTCGCATCAATGGCGAGAAGATGTCCAAGTCCTTGAACAACTTCTTCACCATTCGCGACGTGCTCGACAAGTACCACCCTGAAGTCGTGCGTTACCTGCTGGTGTCGAGCCACTACCGCAGCGCGATCAACTACTCGGAAGACAACCTCAAGGACGCCAAAGGCGCACTCGAGCGTTTCTACCACGCACTCAAAGGCCTGCCGACTGCGGCGCCGGCCGGTGGCGAAGCGTTCGTTGAACGTTTCACCGCGGTGATGAACGACGACTTCGGTACGCCGGAAGCCTGCGCCGTGCTGTTCGAGATGGTGCGTGAGATCAACCGACTGCGCGAGAGCGATCTCGATGCCGCGGCCGGTTTAGCGGCCCGTCTGAAAGAACTGGCCAGCGTGCTGGGTGTGTTGCAACTCGAGGCCGACGACTTCCTGCAGGCTGGCGCCGAAGGGCGTGTCGATGCGGCTGAAGTCGACGCGCTGATTGCTGCACGTCTGGCGGCGCGGGCGGGTAAGGACTGGGCCGAATCCGACCGCATCCGCGACCAGCTCACCGCCATGGGCGTGGTGCTGGAAGACGGCAAGGGTGGCACGACCTGGCGTTTGGCTGACTGATTGGCTGATCCGCTAAAAACAAAACCCGCCTTGTGCGGGTTTTTGTTTTTGGGTTATCTCAGGAATCTACAGGGACAGGGCTGAAGTCATTGCAGGCTCGCCAGCGATGAGACCCGCCCAGACATCTTGTCATTCAGCCTGACGCAACCGCTTGTAAAGAGTGTTGCGGCTCACACCCAGCCGCCGCGCCAAGTGCGAAATATTCCCCCCAGCCGCCTTCAACTCCCGATTCAACGCTTCAACATCATTCAAATCCAGCCCCAGCGGCTGCGCGCGCTCAACCGGCTCCATTTCCAGATCGACAAAAAAATCATCCGGCAAATGCTCCGGCCGCACGGGTTGCTCTTCAGCCATGGCCAGCGCCACCTGCATCACGCTGCTGACCTGACGCAGATTGCCTGGCCACGGATGCTTATCGAACAGTTCCAACACTTCGCGGCTCAGCCCCGCCCATTGCGTCGGTTCACGATGCTGTTCCCACAGTCGTTTGAATAACGCCTCTTTGTCACTGCGCTCTCTCAATGGCGGCAACTCCAGGGTCAGCCCGCCGATGCGGTAATACAAATCCTCGCGAAACCGCCCCAGTTGCACCTGCTCCCGTAGCGAGCGGTTGGTCGCCGAGATGATCCGCAGATCCACCGGGAACAACTCACTGCTGCCCACCGGTTGCACGCAGCGCTCCTGCAACACCCGCAGCAACCGCGCTTGGGTCGGCAACGGCATGTCGCCGATTTCATCGAGGAACAGCGTGCCTTTGTCAGCCTTGCGGATCAGGCCGATGCTGCCTTTCTGGTTGGCGCCGGTGAATGCGCCTTTCTCGTAGCCGAACAATTCCGATTCGACCAGTTCGGCGGGGATCGCCGCGCAGTTGACGGCGATGAATGCCTGTTTGCTGCGGGAGCTGGCCTGGTGCAAGGCTTTGACGAACACCTCTTTGCCAACGCCGGTTTCGCCGTGGATCAGCAGCGGGATGTCTTTTTCCAGCAAACGCTCGGCCTGGCGCACGGCTTTTTCCACGCGACTGTCGCCGAAGTGGAGTGTGTTGAGGCTGATCGCGGTTGGCGCGGCGGCTTTGGGGTCAGACGTAAACACTCGCGCCTCGATGGGCGCCTGTTGTGGCCGCTTCAACAAACACTGGAAACGGTTACTCCCGCAGGTCTGCAAGGCAAACGGCAAACCGTCCGGCTGGTTGATCAACTCGAGTAACGACACCTTGAACAGGCTCTCAACACTGACCCGCGACAAGCGCACACCCAAGAGATTGTCGGCCCGGCGATTGGCCGACAGCACCTGACCGCTCTCATCGAAAATCAACAAGCCGGCCCACTGACTGTCGAGGTTGTTCAACCCGGTGTTGAAGGTCAGTTGAAAGTGCTGGCCATGGAACAGGTTGAGGATCAGCCGGTTTTCCACGGTCTGGCTCATCATCTTGACCATGCCCAAGGTGTGTGAGGGCGGCAGATAGCTGTCGCTGGACACGTCAAGCACCGCGATGACCTTGCGCTCGGCGTCGAAAATCGGCGCGGCGGAACCGGTCATGAAGCGGTTGGCTTTCAGAAAATGTTCATCGTGTTCGATGTGTACCGCTTGCTCGCAGGCCAGCGCAGTGCCGATGGCGTTGGTGCCGCTGCAGCGTTCCATCCAGCTCGCCCCGGCCTGAAAGCCTCGGGCCAGATTCGGTGCGATAAACCGTTGCGTACCCCACGAGGTCAGCACCTGGCCCTGGTTGTCGGCGAGCATGATCAGGCAATTGGAATTGCTCAGGATGTTCTCGTAGTAGGGCAACACTTCCTGATGGGTGGTTTGCACCAGCGAATGATGGCGGTCGAGCAGGTGCGCAATACCCGAGGCGGGTAATTGATCGAACGCCGGAGCGCTTTGATGATCCAGACCAAACGCCCGACAACGTTGCCAGGAGCTCTGGACGAGCGCGTCGTGGGACAGCGGCGGGGCAGGTTCGGCCATGGCAGTCAGCCTCAGATGCAGCGATTTTTATTGTTGTTATGAACCCAAATCCTGAAACAGCACAGCTCAAAACGGTGGGAGCGGGCTTGCTCGCGAATGCGGTGGATCAGTCAATGAATCAGTTGAATGACACACCGCATTCGCGCTCCCACATTGGGATCTTCAGCGGTCATGAGATTGGGCAAAAGCATCCATAGAGTGTTGTTCACTATTGTTCATTGTCAATCGCCAAACTGTTCAAATGTGTTCAGCAATGAACGCCGTTTCCCGGCGGTTTCAACGATTTTCACAACAAATCAACAACTTGCCATTTCTGGCACGAATGTCGCTCTACTGCACAGGTCGCTTGACTCCAATAATAAAAAGGCCGAGCCATGTCACTCACCCTGGAGCACGTTTGCCGCACCGTCGAGGGCCAGAACTGGATCGACGATGCGTGCCTGAAATTCGAACCCGGATCCTTCAACGTTTTGCTCGGCCGCACGCTGTCTGGCAAAACCAGTCTCATGCGTCTGATGGCCGGTCTGGACAAGCCCGACAGCGGCCGCATCCTGATGAACGGCGTCGATGTCACCCATCGCCCGGTGCGTCTGCGCAATGTGTCGATGGTTTATCAGCAATTCATCAACTACCCGACCATGACCGTGTTCGAGAACATCGCCTCGCCGCTGCGTCAGGCTGGCGTCTCGAAAGAGATCATCCACAGCAAGGTGCAGGAAACCGCAAAGATGCTGCGCATCGAGAAGTTTCTGCAGCGCTATCCGCTGGAACTCTCCGGCGGGCAGCAGCAACGCACCGCCATGGCCCGGGCGCTGGTCAAGGATGCCGAACTGATCCTGTTCGACGAGCCGCTGGTCAATCTCGACTACAAACTGCGCGAAGAACTGCGTCAGGAAATGCGCGAGTTGTTCAAGCAGCGCCATACCATCGCCATTTACGCCACCACCGAGCCTAACGAAGCGCTGGCGCTGGGCGGCACCACGACGATTCTTCACGAGGGGCGGGTGATCCAGAGCGGCCCGTCGACCTCGGTGTATCACCAGCCGCAAACCGTGCTGGCCGCCGAGTTGTTCTCCGAGCCGCCGATCAACCTGATGCCGGGGCGCATCGCCGGTAACGAAGTGAGTTTTGCCAACTTCGTACACTTCCCGTTAAACGTTGATCTGCGTTCGGTGGGCGAAGGTGAGTTCCGCTTCGGCGTGCGCCCCAGCCACATTTCGCTGGTGCCGAGCAACGATGATGATCTGGAATTGGCCGTCACGGTGGAAGTCGCCGAGATCAGCGGTTCGGAAACCTTCCTGCATGTGCGCAACGAGCATTTCCTGCTGGTGCTGCACCTGTCCGGCGTTCACGAATACGACGTCGACGAGCCGATCCGCATTTATATCCCGACCCACAAACTGTTTGTTTTCGATGCGCAGGGCCGCCTGGTGCAAGCACCGGGGCGGCGTGTCGCGAGGGTTGCCTGATGGCCGAAATCCGTTTGCAACACCTCGCCCACAGCTACAGTAAAACCCCCGGCGGTGCAGAGGATTATGCGATCCGCGAGATGGATCACGTTTGGGAGCAGGGTGGCGCCTATGCGCTGCTTGGCCCGTCCGGTTGCGGCAAATCGACGTTGCTCAACATCATTTCCGGCCTGCTCAGCCCCTCGCAAGGGCATGTGTTATTCGACGGCAAAGCGGTCAACGACCTGACCCCGGAGAAGCGCAACATCGCTCAGGTTTTCCAGTTTCCGGTGGTCTACGACACCATGACCGTGTTCGACAACCTGGCGTTTCCCCTGCGCAATCAGGGCATGGCCGAGGCGAAAGTGCACAGCAAGGTGCAGGAAATTGCCGAAGTCCTCGACCTGCAAGAGCTGCTGAGCAAAAAGGCGCGCAACCTCACCGCCGACGAAAAACAGAAAGTCTCGATGGGGCGGGGCCTGGTGCGTGACGACGTGTCGGCGATTCTCTTTGATGAACCGCTGACAGTGATCGATCCGCACCTGAAGTGGAAACTGCGACGCAAGCTCAAGCAGATCCACGAGCAGTTCAACATCACCATGGTCTACGTGACCCACGATCAACTCGAAGCCTCGACCTTCGCCGACAAAATCGCGGTGATGTACGGCGGCCAGATCGTCCAGTTCGGCACGCCACGGGAGTTGTTCGAACGGCCGAGCCACACCTTTGTCGGCTACTTCATCGGCAGCCCCGGCATGAATCTGATCGACGTGCAGCCGCAACCGGGCGGGGTCGGTTTCGGCTCGACGCACCTGCCGCTGTCTGACGCCTTGCAGCGTCATATCGAACACGGTCAGTGGAAAAATCTGAAGGTCGGTATCCGTCCCGAGTTCATTCATGTCTGGGATGAGCCGTTTGACGACGCGATGCAGGCACACGTCGTACACGTCGAAGACCTCGGCACCTACAAGATCATGACCCTCGATCTCGACGGCGTGGCGTTGAAAGTGCGCCTGGCGGAAGACAAACCGGTGCCGCAGGGCACGGCGTACATCAGTTTTCCGGCGCAGTGGCTGATGGTCTATGCCGACGAATTCCTGCTGCCAGCCACTGAAGACAATGAGGTGCAGCCATGAACAAGGTGCAGAACAACAAGGCCTGGTGGCTGGTGTTGCCGGTGTTTTTGCTGGTGGCGTTCAGTGCGGTCGTCCCGATGATGACCGTGGTCAACTACTCGGTGCAGGACATCTTCGACCAATCCAGCCGCTACTTCGTCGGCACTGAGTGGTATCGGCAGGTGCTGCTGGATCCGCGTCTGCATGATTCGCTGCTGCGCCAGTTCATCTATTCGGCGTGCGTGTTGCTGATTGAAATCCCGCTGGGCATTGCGATTGCCCTGACCATGCCGACCAAGGGCCGCTGGTCGTCGCTGGTGCTGATTATTCTGGCGATTCCGCTGCTGATCCCGTGGAACGTGGTGGGCACGATCTGGCAGATTTTTGGCCGCGCCGACATCGGCTTGCTCGGGTCGAGTCTCAACGCGATGGGCATCAGCTACAACTATGCGGCCAACACCATGGACGCCTGGGTGACGGTGCTGGTGATGGACGTCTGGCACTGGACTTCGCTGGTGGCGCTGCTGTGTTTCTCCGGATTGCGCGCCATTCCCGATGTGTATTACCAGGCGGCGCGCATCGATCGGGCGTCCGCCTGGGCAGTGTTCCGTCACATTCAGTTGCCCAAGCTAAAGAGCGTGCTGTTGATCGCGGTGATGCTGCGTTTCATGGACAGTTTCATGATCTACACCGAGCCGTTTGTGCTCACCGGGGGCGGGCCGGGTAATGCCACGACCTTCTTGAGTCAGACGCTGACGCAAATGGCCGTAGGCCAATTCGACCTGGGGCCGGCAGCGGCTTTCTCGCTGGTGTACTTCCTGATCATCCTGTTGGTGTCCTGGCTGTTCTACACCGCCATGACGCACTCCGACGCCAACCGCTGAGGCCCGGCCATGAGCAAAAGAAAGCTGATTCCGTTGCTGGTCTACATCCTGTTCCTGCTGGTGCCGATCTACTGGCTGCTGAACATGTCGTTCAAGAGCAACACCGAAATCCTCGGCGGTCTGACACTTTTCCCACAGGACTTCACGCTGGCGAACTACAAGGTGATCTTCACCGATCCGAGCTGGTACAGCGGGTACATCAACTCGCTGTACTACGTGAGCCTGAACACGGTGATTTCCCTGAGCGTGGCACTGCCGGCGGCGTATGCGTTTTCACGCTACCGCTTCCTGGGCGACAAGCACCTGTTCTTCTGGCTGCTGACCAACCGCATGGCCCCACCGGCCGTGTTCCTGCTGCCGTTCTTTCAGTTGTATTCGTCGATTGGCCTGTTCGACACGCACATTGCCGTGGCCTTGGCGCACTGCCTGTTTAACGTGCCACTGGCGGTGTGGATTCTCGAAGGCTTCATGTCCGGCGTGCCGAAGGAAATCGACGAAACCGCCTACATTGATGGCTACAGTTTCCCCAAGTTCTTCGTGAAGATTTTCATCCCGTTGATCGGTTCCGGCATCGGCGTCACGGCGTTTTTCTGCTTCATGTTTTCCTGGGTCGAGCTGTTGCTGGCGCGCACGTTGACCTCGGTCAACGCCAAGCCGATTGCGGCGGTGATGACCCGCACGGTATCGGCCTCGGGGATCGATTGGGGCGTGCTGGCGGCGGCGGGGGTGTTGACCATTTTGCCGGGCATGCTGGTGATCTGGTTTGTTCGCAACCATGTGGCCAAGGGCTTTGCCCTCGGCCGGGTCTGAGGAGCTGATGATGGAATGGATGAGTTGGACCACCCCCACCGCGGCATTCTTTATCGTCATAGGCTTGCTCCTGGTGGGCATGACGACGTGGGAGCTGCGTTCGCCGAGCGTCCTGCGGCGAGGTTTTCTGCCGATTGCCACCACCCGTGGCGATCGCTTGTTTATCGGTCTTCTCGGCAGCGCCTACCTGCATTTGCTGGTCGTCGGCGCCACCGACTGGAGCATCTGGGTGGCGTCCGCGTTGTCCCTGGTGTGGCTGTTGGCTGTGATGCGTTGGGGCTAGTCGAGTCGCTCGACAACCGTGCTCCGAAATCCTAAACAGGAGGTCTCTATGTTCGACAAAAACAATAAGCTGCGACATAGCATTTCATTGGCAGCCTTGCTGGCACTCAGCGGTTTGAGCGCGTCGGCCTGGGCCGATGCCTACGAGGACGCTGCGAAAAAGTGGATCGGCAGCGAATTCAAACCGTCGACCCTGACGGCCGATCAGCAACTCGAAGAACTGAAGTGGTTCATCAAGGCTGCCGAGCCGTTTCGCGGGATGGAAATCAAGGTGGTTTCGGAAACCCTGACCACCCATGAATACGAGTCCAAGGTGCTGGCCAAGGCCTTCAGCGAAATCACCGGGATCAAGCTCACCCACGACTTGCTGCAAGAAGGCGACGTGGTGGAAAAAATGCAGACGGTGATGCAGTCCGACAAGAATATCTACGACGGCTGGGTCAACGACTCGGACCTGATCGGCACGCACTTTCGTTACGGCAAGACCGAATCGATCACCGACCTGATGGCCAACGAAGGCAAGAACTTCACCTCGCCGACCCTCGACATCAAGGACTTCATCGGCATTTCGTTCACCACCGCGCCGGACGGCAAGATTTATCAACTGCCCGACCAGCAGTTCGCCAACCTGTACTGGTTCCGCGCTGACTGGTTTGAACGCGCGGACCTGAAAGCCAGGTTCAAGGAAAAGTACGGCTACGAATTGGGCGTACCGGTGAACTGGTCAGCCTATGAAGACATCGCCAAATTCTTCAGTGAAGACGTCAAGGAAATCGACGGCAAACGTGTTTACGGGCACATGGACTACGGCAAGAAAGACCCGTCGCTGGGCTGGCGCTTCACCGATGCCTGGTTCTCCATGGCGGGCGGCGGCGACAAGGGCTTGCCTAACGGTTTGCCGGTGGACGAGTGGGGCATTCGTGTCGAGGATTGCCACCCGGTCGGTTCCAGCGTGACCCGAGGCGGCGACACCAACGGCCCGGCGGCAGTGTTTGCCACGACCAAATACGTCGATTGGCTCAAGGCGTACGCGCCACCGGAAGCAGCGGGCATGACGTTCTCCGAGTCCGGCCCGGTGCCGTCGCAAGGCAACATCGCTCAGCAGATTTTCTGGTACACCGCCTTCACCGCCGACATGACCAAACCGGGTCTGCCGGTGGTCAACGACGACGGCACGCCGAAATGGCGGATGGCGCCATCGCCGCGCGGGCCGTATTGGGAGGAGGGCATGAAGCTCGGTTATCAGGACGTGGGTTCGTGGACGTTCATGAAATCCACGCCGGAGAAACAGAAACTCGCGGCGTGGTTGTACGCGCAGTTCGTGACTTCGAAAACCGTATCGCTGAAGAAAACCATCGTCGGTTTGACGCCGATTCGCGAGTCGGACATCAACTCGCAGGCCATGACCGATCTGGCGCCGAAACTCGGTGGTCTGGTCGAGTTCTACCGCAGCCCGGCCCGCGTGCAATGGACCCCGACCGGGACCAACGTGCCGGACTATCCGCGTCTGGCGCAATTGTGGTGGAGCCACATCGCCGAAGCGGCCAGCGGCGAGAAGACCCCGCAGCAAGCGCTGGATGGTTTGGCCAAGGATCAGGACGCGATCATGTCGCGTCTGGAACGCTCCAAAGCCCAAGCCACGTGCGCACCGAAAATGAACCCGGAACGCGACGCGCAATACTGGTTCGATCAACCGGGCGCGCCGAAACCGAAACTGGCGAACGAGAAGCCGAAGGGCGAGACCGTGAGCTACAACGAACTGCTGAAATCCTGGGCAGATGCGCGTAAATAAAAGCTGATGAGTGAAGGGCAAACGGCACCGCAAGGTGCCGTTTTCAGTTGTGCCAGAACCACCGCCATCGAGCGCCCACAGGTTTCGCGTTGATCCAATAGAGCGGCGACGCATTCCGAATAGGTAATGTCCTCGCCCAAGTCATTGCCTTCACAACAGTCCTGGCGCGGCGGAGTATTTCGATTCGGGATGTTTAAAGATTTTCCGAAAATACAGAACCTTCCCACAATGTTTTCAGGTTGTCCGTCGGACGTCGGCTCTCTAGGCTGTGAACGTCGCTGCCAAATCAGCGATCGGGATTGGAACCCCGGAGAACGTATCAACGCCAAAGCGTCTTTCATGACGTATGCTTGCCCACCTTCATGGTGTGCAGTCTGTTATGGCGGCTGTACGCGGGAGACTTTCGAGTCTGCCGGGTTTCTCCGTTCCCCGGGTTCCAACCTGCGTACAGCTGCCACCCCTTCGCGTGGAACCGAATGGATCAGCTTCAACGTTCAGAAGGAGAAACAACATGAAAAAGCCAACACCCAATCCCCCGGAAACAACCGTTCCAGCGCACGCCCATACAACGTCCCCCTACGCGGGCGAAGATACCCGCAAACTCCACGAAGCCGCCGACCGCGCCCTCGACTTTTACCTCAAACCCACGGCCGCCATCATGGCCACGCCCTATGTCCAGAACCAGATGTTCCTGGTCAACCCCACCGCCGACACCGAATCCCTGCTGGCCAACGCCAGCGAGTCCCTGTCCTCGGCCAGCGTCATGCTCGGTGACTTCGCCGCGCTGCTCGAAGGCACGCACCGCAAGACGTTGCTCGGTATCGCCCAAGTCGTCATGCTTGGTGAACTGGCGGTGAACAGAGCATTGGATAACGTCGACCCTGCTGGCTGATCCGATCTGTCCAGGCAGGCAGAAAAAACGCGGCGCTAGTCAGGGCCGCGTTTTATTCAAAGGTTGACGCTCAGGCAAAGACGCCAAAGATCATCGCGGCACAGTAAACCGCGACAAAACCCGGAACAGAGTAGCCAAACATCCGGGCGGGAATAATGACCCAACGCCGCAGAGGCAGCGGAAAGCGGTCAATCTCGGGTATGACCTCGGGATCACTTGCCTGCAGATAGCCGTAGTCCAGACAGAGAATGTTCGAAATGTGGTACAGGCGGCAGGAGCGACCATAAACGCTGTCTCCCAATACCCGCTGATTGCGAGCGACGAAGTAGGACTCTTTCAGAAAAGACTCGATGGCTGCCAGTTTGAAAAAACTGACGTATGTCCGCACGAGCAGTGCCAACACTGCCACAACAACACAGGCGATCAATGCGGCCACGTACAGCCGCTTCAAATCGCTCGTCGGTGTGGAGAGCATCATGCATAACCGCTCGAAACCCAGCCAGAGTAAAAGTAGGCAGGCGCCCATGAAAGCGATTCGCCGGATGCTTCGCGGCACCGCCCCCCATTTTTTCAGATGTACTGGAAAGCGTTCGGCCTCCATGACCGTCGGGCGTTCCAGCATCAGTGGGTAGGTGACAAGGCCGGTGAGTGCGCCGATCTGCCTTACTCTCTTCATTCGCCCCAATGGGCCATTGCCCAAACGCTTGCGATCAGTGGCTACAAATTGAGAGGCGATGAAGTGGTGTTCCATCTGATCGAGCCGCCAGTAGGCGGCAAACAGCGTTATTGCCTCGCCGAGAAAAACCAGCAGCAGGACAGTTCCCCATGCAGAGAGGTAAATGAGGTCAGTCACAATTAATCCTTGCTGTTGATCCACCTGACTCCGATTCAGGTGCAGGGCGCGTCGGTACGCCACTCTTTACCTGATAGTTTTCAGGGCTACAACCTCAGGTACACACCAGATATAAAAAAGGCGCCCCAAAGGACGCCAAAAAATTCACCTCTTTCTAAAGGAGCAAGGAGCTTCTAAAGGTGAATGCGCATTGCTCGTGAACTCAGAGAATCGCCAACGGATACTCGACAATCACCCGCACTTCATCCAGATCCGACTCGAACGCCGTGGCGCGGGTGGTGGCCTGGCGCAAGCGCAGTGACATGTCCTTCAATGAACCACTCTGCACCACGTATTTGACTTCTATATCGCGCTCCCAACGCTTCTGATCCGTCAGCGGATTGCCCTCGGCATCGCGGCGCATGTACGCGGCGTTGGCATTGGAATAATCGGCGTCAGTGTCGCGCGCATAACGGGTCATGAATGACAAACCGGGCACGCCATAGGTGGTCATGTCGAGGTCATAACGCACCATCCACGAACGTTCCTTCGGCGAGTTGAAGTCGCTGTACTGGATGGAGTTGTCGAGGAAGATCGAGTCGGACTGGCGCAGGTAATCGAAATCGTCGTTGCCGTTGTTGCGCTGGTGGGAGAGGGCGACGGAGTGCGCGCCGAGTTTCACACCGACACGGCCGCTCCAGATGTTGTTGTCGAACTCGCCGAGCAGTTGTTTGCCTTCGTCGACAGCCTTGTAGTAATTCAAACCACCAAACAGCGACAAGTCATCCGACAGCGGATACGTCCACGCAGTGCCAGCGTAGTACTGATTCCAGGCATCCTTGAGACGACTGGAGTACAGACTGAAACTGAGATTTTTGTTCAGCACGTAATCGCCGCCGCCATAAGCAATCCACGGCGAATTGACCGGGCCGGCATAGAAGGTTGCGAAGTTCTCGCGCATGTCGCTGGACACCGGTTGGCTCATCGCGTGCAGTCGACCACCCTGAACCGACAGACCTTCAATACTGGTGTTGGTCGCCGTCACGCCGCGAAAGCTTTCTGGCAGCAGACGCGAGTCACCGGCCGCCACTACCGGGTTGGCCAGGAATACATCACCGACCCTGACCACCGTATCAAATGCCCGCACTTTCGCCGCGCCACCGACCTTGGTGTATTCGTCCCGGGCCTCGCCTTCACTGTTGACCGGCAACACATCAAACGAACTGCGCCCACCGTTGTGGCCGTCACCGGTGTCGAGTTTCAAACCGATCATGGCAAACGCATCAACACCGACCCCGACGGTGCCTTGTGTGAAGCCGGATTCGAACTTGCTGATCACCACATGCGACCAGGCTTCGGAATAACCGTTGCCGGTCGGGCTGGACTGGCCGTTGCGGTGCTCACGATTGAAATAGAAATTACGGTTGAGCACCGTCAGGCTGCTGCCTTCGATAAAGCCTTCGGCTTTTTCTTCTGCAAACACCATGGACGGCCCGGAGCCAACCACCACCGCTAAAGCGGCCATCGACATTTTTGTATTGTTAACCATCAAACACTCCTTGGGTTCGGCAGAACGGGAACGTGCTTCGGAGTGGGTTTTATTGTTCGACGGGCAAGCGCCCGCCGGCATGGTCGCGGGGTGACATCGTTGCAAGCTGCGGATAACGCCAAGGTGATGGGGGAATTACAATTTCGTCATGTGGATGGGGCGAAGGCCTTGGATATCAGGTCAGGGCTGCGAGTTGTTCGATTGTCTGCGGAAAACGCTGGACCAGACGGATCAGGGTCGTGGCCTGAGCATTAGGCGTTGCTCGTCCTTGCTCCCAGTTTTCGAGCGTTCGCGTGTTGGTGCGTAGATACATCGCGAATACTGACCGAGAAAGATTAAGTTGCTGACGGATGGCTACCACTTCCTCCGCAGTGATTGGCATCAGTTTTGGCAACTGAACCTTGTGGGTACGCAAGGTGATTTTGCCTTGGCGTTCATCGGCCAGTGCTTCGAGTCCATCCATCAGTTCGGAAAAAATGTCACGTTTCATAGTGGCTTCTCGCGTTGAGTTCTCTATCCAGTGTTTTTCTGAAAAGTTTTTTATGGGCAGGCGTCAGATCGTCCTGCTCGTTTTTGTTATAGACGGTAAAGAGCCAGAACTGATCGAAGCCTGACCACCAGTAGTAAATCACTCGTAATCCGCTGCGTTTTCCTTTCCCTCTTCGTTGGTCGCCAAAGCGAATTTTACGAAGCCCGCCTGTGTCCTCGATAAGATCGCCCACTTCCGGATTTTTCAGCAACTCCAGTTGAAAGCTGCGAAACAGATCGTCATCCAGATAGTCGTCTCGGTGCTTCTGAAACACAGGTAATTCGATAAATAGAGCATCCATGTTCTGTACGTTACCTACGTATAGTGTTGTCTCGAAAATCGAATCGGTCAAGGCTTCCTAGCCTTGCTTTTCGTCCCTTTTTCAACGGTAGACGCCGGTCGTAAAAACACCTGTAGGACGAATCGACCAGCGTGGTAAGAACGTTCAATTGAGTAGCGAAGAGACTTCGCAATTGACGTGTCGGAACAATCCACAGCACTATCGCCCCATGAATACCCAAAATCGAATGACCATGATGTGCGCCTCCATGACCGCTTCCGGCGGGCCATAAGGTCATACGTTTTTGTCATTTGACGTGTACCCGAAGCCCCGCCAGAAATGGACGGGGCTTTTTCATTTCCTGCCTGCACATGGCTCATGGAGAGAGAGATGTTTGAGATCAGAAGAGCCACCGCGAATGACGCCCAAACTGCATTCGACATACGACGCTTGGCGATCAGGCATCAATGCGTCGGTGCCTACACCGAGCAGCAAATGCACGACTGGACCAGGGGCTCGGCTGAGGTCGGTTACGACACGCTCATGGAAAAGCACTTCTATCTGGGCTGGGTTGAGGGCAAGCCCGTGGCCACCGGAATGCTTGATTTGGAGCACCGTGAAATCGGTGCAATCTTCATTCATCCGGATTTCATGCAGCGCGGACTGGGCAAACAGGTTCTGCACTTTCTCGAAGATCTGGCGAGGGCGCTGGGGCTGACAGAGGTCTGCCTGGACGCGACATTGAACGCTGCCGATTTTTACCGGCGCTGCGGTTACATGGGGGAGGGGAGTGCGATTTATCAATCGCCTTCGGGCCTGCAACTGGCGTGCGTGCCGATGGTTAAGAAACTGTAATGTGATTGTGGCGAGGGAGCTTGCTCCCTCGCCACAGGTTATTTTTTGCTACATGAATGCTGTAAACAAAAACGGCACCCGAACAGACTGTGTGAAAACACACTGATGAAGGCCCAACAAAACGCCCCGACTTGTTCGAGGCGTTTGTTTTTGTGTGGGCAACAGACGAAAAAAGGCCTTTCAGCCCATTAGCGCCATCAACTGGCGGGCTCCGAGCACGCTAATCGCTCGCTTGAGGTTGTAAGCGTTCACCGCCAAGGCCATTTCCGCTTTTGCTCCCTCC